>NZ_JAUBRA010000044.1:0-62074 GCF_036701555.1 Microcoleus sp. Pol10D4 | reverse complement strand
CAGCTTGGGCTTGCTGGGCTGATTGTTGGGAAGCCGCGCCCAACTCATCCATTGTGATTGTAGTTTGATTTACAGAGTTCGATTGCTGTGCGGCTGTGCGTTCCTGCTGTTCTACTGTGGCGGCAATCTCTGTGGAAGAACTAACAATCATATTGACTGACTGATTCATGCTCTTTGCAATGCCTGAAGCAATCCACAGAGCGATCGCAATTGCCGTAAGTGCAGCTAAAGCAGTGCTTAAAATCACCACTGTAGTCAGGAACTGCAAAGCTTGAATTTGCTCTTTTTGTCGGTCAATTAAAATCTCTTGTTGGGTGCTTTCAAACTCCTTAGCTATAGCATCAACCTGACGAAGCTTTGGTACAATTTGTGTTTTCCACAAGTTAATTCCATCGTCTCGCTTACCTCGATCGACCAAAGAAAAGGATTGTCTATAGCCTTGGTCTATCTGATCTTGTAATACATTCATTTCATCTAGCCGCTGGAGCTGCTGTGGGTTTTGAACCCGCTTAAGTAAATCCTGATGGAATTGATCGAAGCTTCGTACAGCTTCATTGTATTCAGTTAAGAAATCACTCTCTTGTGCCAAAAAATAGCCACGAGCAGCTTTCTGCATACCTGAGAATCCCAGTTCAAGATCTTTTAAACCTATAACAATAGCATTAGAATTATTTAGCACTTTTGCTTTGTGTTCTACTTCTTTAGCATTAAAGAAAACCAAAGTAGCTGCTCCAACTGAAAGCAAAATCGGTAGGGAATATCCCCACAGAATACGATCTCTTAATTTGGTGGCTTTGAAGTTAATCATCTTGATTTTTTCCTCTCTTTAAAAACAAACAAATTAATCCCCTTCAAAGCAATGGGAACTGCATATCCGAGTCGCCTCCGGTTTCTCAGCTTTAAGTTGGCAAACATGGTAATATCTCCTGTTGGGTTAGGTAGCTGAATTATTTCATTCTCAACCATTGACTCAGACTCATCAAGAAAAACCTGAAAAAACTTAATATCGAGCAAGCTATACAGATCAAAGTCTTTAGGATTGATGGTTGTTTTGCCTGCTTCGATTTTGGATAAATCCTGTTTATTCGATTGTAGCTGGAAATTCAGGAACGAAACCCAAACATCGTCAAATTCTCTCCCCCACTCTTCCTCTCTCTCACTCTTCCTCTCTCTCACTATTGATTGGGGTTCAAGTCGATCGCATAAATGTTACAACCTAGTTAAGCAACACAATTTTGAGTTCATGGAAATAGTAGTGACGTTGGTGCTGGGTTCGGTGCTGTTTGTCTGGGGAATGCGGTTCGGGCGGGCGTTAGTTCGATCTGGAGTGACGGCTAATGATTTGTTTAAGGGCAGAAATTCGCTCGCCCTAGCTTTTTTGGGTTTTTATATTGCCTTGCTGCTACTGGCTCTAAATATGCCTCAAATGCCTGTTTTGCCGATCGAGTGGCGCTTTCACGGGATGCGAGTTACTTGGACTTTGCTACGAGTGATGCTGATGGGAGTCTGCGGTATTGGGTTTAGTATAAGTTGGGCGACAGCGCGATCGCAAGTAATCGCAGTAATTTTAATTTGCTTGTTGGGATTGGGAGGATTTACAGGCGCTGAAAACTATTTCATGGCGCCAATTTACGATGATTTAATAGATAATTTACAGCCCAACGGTGTATTTCGACAAACATCTAACAGCAGTTGCGCGCCCGCCGCCCTAGCAACAGTGTTAAGGCGTTGGGGAATCGATGCGACGGAATCGAGTGTAGCGCGTTTTGCCCGGACGAGTCGCTTGGGAACTTCGATGCCACAGTTAATAATAGCAGCAAGAGCTTTGGGCGTAAATGCGATCGAACTAAGGCCTACTTGGGAGCAAATTCAGCAAATTAATCGCCCCGGAGTTCTAGCAGTTTGGCTATTTGACGGCCCTCGGAAGCTACCCCACGCGGTCGCTTTGCTGGGCATGAATGACAGTGTAGCTGCCATTGGAGACCCGGCGCGGGGCAGGATTTTCTATTTAGATAGGGCAACTTTTACCCAGATTTGGCGCGAAGAATACGTGCCGATTTTTCGTTCGGCGGATATCTTGTTAAATGACAAACAAGCTATTGACTATTTGAGTAAATTAGGATATAATTCTGGTAATTTGCAAGCAGATATCGAGCGATTTCAAACAGAGAAAAAATTAAAGGTCAGCGGCAAATTAGACCGAATGACTGAGTTAATGTTGAGCGGCAGTTTTTTGCAAGAAGTCCCCAGATTGGATGGGAAATAGTTATTGAAAATCGTCAAGCGGAGAGGCACTCTGGACCGACAGAAAATACGAATCATGCGGTTTTTTTCAAACAATCTTTGAGTCATTCGTTGATAGCGATCGCAAATATTCGATCGCCCCAGCAGATGATCGACGATCGCACCTGGGTAGCATGGCTGCCTGAAATTACCGTAAGCGTAGGCAGTTGCATCTAATTTCTCGTATATTTTTAGGGTCGATCGCACCTTGGCTACGCCTCACCGTTTTTGACAATTGGGAACAGTTGAATCACTCATTTTAGGCTCAGACAGCTTGACTTCCCATCCCGGTAAATTCCACCAATTAACTCGCTGATTCGGCTGAATCCAAAAGTTTAGTTGCGTGATCTTGCCATCCTCAAATCTGAGTGTGGGAAAGGTAGGATAACTGGTATCATCGGTTTCGCGATAAGTGCGTCCCAGGTAATTTAGGCACGTCGTTAATCCCTCAGTAATTCCCAATTCTTCCACTCCCGTTCCCTTCAATTTGGCATCATCGTAGCTGAAAGAACCGTTAAATGAATTACCCGCTAACCCGCCTTTGGTAACAGTGATGGTGAAATCGTAGGTTACGGGAACTGCGTAGGCTTGAGTTACAGTTACAACTGTGCTCAGAAGAGTCGTGGCTATGGCCACCGAGAGTTTTGAAATTGCTCGCACACTCGCATCCCGAAAAGGAACAACACTATAAATTTCGCTTGCAATCATCGGGAAACTCCTTTATTACACTTCTACAGTAAGTGATTTTTCGGATATGATATCATAAGTAATCCGTTAAATGCGATCGCAGCAGAGTGCCAAGCGAACAAAAATTACCGCCTCTGGTTAATCATGTATACTTTTTTTGCACTGAAAACCCCAAGCGAAAACACTCGTCTTTAATCGCCCAGAATTAACTGAGTAGATTTAACCACATTCATTCCCGCCGCCGCAAATTTTTGATAAGCTGCATCTGCTTGTTCCGTAAAATCCACAACCCCCGGCACAACCACAGGCGAAGTGCAATCTTCCAGCAAATAAACCTTCTTTGCCAAATTCGGATCTCGCGCCAAAATTTCCCTTAACAAATCATCAATTGTCCAAGCAACGCAGTGACTTTTTGCTTGTCCGGCAATAATTACTGCCTCAAAATCGAGCAATTTATCAATAAACTTAGCATTCTTTTCAGCAATCGGATTGCCGTCGAATCCATCTAAAACTTCGGGCCGCAAAACCGAATAGTTTTCTGTCAGTGGATTCCCGCCTTTGATTTCAAAAAGTGCTTGGCTATTGCGGGCTATAGTATGAAAAAATACTGCTTCTTCCACCGCAGAAACCAGCGCGTGTCCGATGCCACCCAGCATCGAGTGATAAGGCCAAATTGTCAGGGGATATTTCCCATCGTCGCTGAGTTTTTTGACGTAGTGACAAGCCTGTTTTTCCAGTGCTGAAAAATTGCCCCCGCTGATGTTATCGGCGACGGCTGGATTGACTTTCCAAATGCCTTGCTGCACGTCTTCTAAAGTAATTGATGTGACGGCAGGTAGGGGGTGTTCGCCTGCTTCGTTTATCCAAAAGATTGGATGAAAAATTTGCATGGCGGTGTGGGTGTCCATTGTCGGCGCAATGGTTGTAATCGCGTTTAAATTGCGGTAAATAAATTCGCACAGCCGCAGGTTATCATCAACTGCACCACTACCGGAACGCCCGCCAACAAATAGTTCAAATTCGGGCAAGCAAAAGGTATTTTGGGCATCGATTATCAGCAAACAAATGCGTTTTTTGTCGCTGGATGCTGGCTGGATGCTGTGCTGCTTTGCCCAATCTTTCGCTTGGGCGGCCCGTTCTTGGTAGGGGACTCGCCAGACTTCGCCTACTTTTTTGGGGTCGAAATGTTCGGGGATTGGGAGTTGGGCTTTTGGTGTCATAACCTATCGCTTTTATGGTAGTTGACAGTAATAATTTAAGTTTGGAGTATAATGCTGATCAATATTTGCGGGTGAATCATGGCAAAAGAACGAATCCAAGATTATGCTAGGGTAAAATTTAAACGCATAGTGTTGTTTTTTTCGATCGCACTTTTGCTTGCTATCTTAATTGTAGCAACTAGATCTGCCTACATTCAAGATGTTTTGAGAACTCTGTTAATGCGGATTGAGGATTTAGGGTGGTGGGGGCCAGTGGCTTTCGTAGCTACTTATAACTTGGCTACTGTGCTGTTTGTACCGGGTTCGGTACTGACGCTGGGAGGGGGGGCGATTTTTGGTTTGTGGTGGGGTTCAGTTTACGTATTTGCGGCGTCCATTTTAGGTGCTGTATTTGCTTTTGCGATCGGGCGCTATTTGTGCCGCGATCGCGTGGTAAAATATATGGAATCTCACCCCAAGTTTAAAGCTCTCGATCGCGCTGTTTCCCAACAAGGATTAAAAATAGTTTTTTTAACTCGTCTTTGTCCTTTATTTCCTTTCAATTTATTGAATTACGCTCTGGGAATCACTCAAGTTTCTTTGAAAGATTACGTGCTGGGTTCCTTTGGCATGATACCGGGTACAATTATGTACGTCTACTCCGGCTCTTTGGTGGGAGAGGTTGCTGCGATAGGCACGCAAACTGTGTATGCAAGTCCTCAAGATTCCGCAGTAAAATGGTTGATTAATATTATCAGTTTTCTTGCTACTGTCGCTGTTACTGTCTTTATCACTCGCATAGCCAGCAAAGCTTTGGAAGAAAGTATTTAATTAGGAGGATTTGCGAATGCCCCAGTCAGAATTCGATCGCGTAACTGTCCCCCCGATGGACGAACACAACCAGAAATTAGTCTCCTATTTGCATCCGCCAGATTGGGTAAATCCGCAGCCGGCTAGTTCTTATAATTTAGTAGTAATTGGCGCGGGGCCCGCTGGATTAATTGTTGCTGCAGGTGCCGCAGGTTTGGGCGCGAAAGTTGCTTTGATTGAAAAACATTTAATGGGCGGTGACTGTTTGAATGTCGGTTGTGTGCCGTCAAAAGCTTTAATTCGATCGTCTCGTACTGTCGGCGATATCTGGGAAGCAAGTAAATTTGGTGTTAATGTTTCTGACAGTGTAGAAGTGGATTTTGCCGCTGTGATGGAACGGCTGCGCCGCATCAGGGCGGGAATCAGCGATGTTGATTCTGTTGAACGCTACCAGTACAAATTAGGAGTTGATGTTTTTTTAGGTTCTGGTCGTTTTACTAGCAATAATACAGTAGAAGTTGCAGGCAAAACTCTCCGCTTTAAAAAAGCAGTAATTGCCACAGGTGCAAGGGCGCTACAACCGCAAATTCCAGGTTTACAGGAAGCTGAATATCTGACAAATGAAACTGTCTTTAACCTCACGGAAAGGCCACAACGCTTAGCTGTAATTGGCGCAGGGCCGATCGGCTGCGAATTGGCCCAAGCCTTTCGGCGGCTGGGTTCGGAAGTCGTATTGCTGCACAAAAATGCTCAGATTTTAGACAAAGAAGATGCGGAGGCTGCTACGATTGTACAACAGGCTTTTGTAAAGGAAAAAATTCAGTTAATACTTGAATCCAAAATAGAGCGCGTTGAGAAAACAAATGCAGGCAAAGTAATTTATTATAAATGTCAAGGTGAGGAAGCATCGGTAACAGTAGATGAAATTATTGTGAGTACAGGGCGATCGCCCAACGTCGAAGGATTGAATCTAGAGGCGATCGGTGTCGAATACGATACACGAACTGGCGTCTTTGTCAACGACAATTTGCAAACTACTAATCCCCGCATTTATGCCGCAGGTGATATTTGCATGAAACATAAATTTACTCACGCTGCTGATTTTGCCGCGAGAATGGTAATTCAAAACACTCTATTTTTCGGGCGCAAAAAGCTCAGCGCTTTAACGATACCTTGGTGTACTTACACAAACCCGGAAATTGCGCGCGTCGGATTGGGCGAACACGAAGCTAAGGAAAAAGGCATTGATATCGATACATTTTTAATTCCTTTCCATCAAGTCGATCGGGCAATTATTGACGGCGAAGAGGAAGGATTTGTGAAAATTCACGTCAAAAAAGGCAGCGATAAAATATTAGGTGCAACTATTGTAGCGCGACACGCTGGGGATATGATTAGCGAGATTACTTTGGCAATGGTTAACAATATTGGTTTGGGAAAGATTGCTAGCACAATTCACCCGTATCCGACACAAGCTGATGCAATTCGGAAAGCCGGAGATGCTTACAATCGCACTCGTTTGACTCCGTTTGTGAAGAATTTGTTTAATCGCTGGCTGGCTTGGACGCGGTAGTTTGAACTGTATTGAATCAACACCAGGTACAATTGAACCGTAGGGGCGGGTTCACCAACCATCTATGGAAAAAATTAATAACCTCCTAAACTCGCCCCCACCCGATAGAAAATACAAATTTACCATTAATTTCTTGAATCAAATGTTGATGTAAAATAGGGTGTTGGAGGGCGGGTTTATCAGATTGTTTGATTTGTGTTAAAGATTTCGGTGAACCCGCCCCTACAGAGATTGCGCTTTTCAATATTCCCATTTACGTTTCTGTTTCTGTTTCAAATCCAACACCTTCATACAAAAGTGCGATCGGCAAATCAAACCCAATACTTGATAAAGTGATAATCTCTCCAGCAGTGTAAGAATAGTAAAGCCACATTCTGCCCTCGCCCCGACAGTAACGTTCAACAAAAATCTTTTGTGAATCAATCAAGATATACTCTTGCAAAGTCGGAATTTTTAGGTAACAAGTGAATTTTTCATCCCGATCTTTAGCACTTGTACTGGGAGAAAGAACTTCCACAATGATTTTAGGATTCTGAATGAATGTGCGGGAATTCATGTCTTGAGGGTCGCAACTGACTATCACATCAGGGTAGTAGTAACGGCTTTGAAAACTGACTTGCAATTTCACGTCTGACACGTTGATCCGACAGCCTCTAGAACGCAGATGCGGGTACAAGTTCCTGTAAAAGTTGAGTGCAAGATCGTTATGGGGAATTGTACTGCCTGTCATGGCAAAAACTTCGCCGTTGACATATTCGTGGCGAATCTCTTGTTGAGCTTCCCATTCGAGATATTCGTCAACGGTCATTTTTTGTGGTGCTTGGGGAATGGCTACCATAACAAAATTTTTTGTAATGTTACTTTGATTATAGCATTAGGCATGGGACAATTTTCAGAAAAACCATAGATCAAAAATCCCCTTCATCTACTTGGAATACTGTCAATCCCAAGCCTCTCCACATATCAACAACTTGTTGGCGATCGTCCAAAACAAACTTAATGTTATATTTTCCTGCAATATGCCGCCGATAGAACTCCTCTTTAATAATCGAATCCTTCCTCATATCTCCGGTTTTCCGCATATAAAGACTGGCATAATTAACCTCGTACTGCTGCAACCATTTTTCAGTTTGAGGCTGACAATCATCTGTGCGGCCCGACACTACAATAATATGGGCGCTGGACTGCCACTTGCGAACGGTCTCTAAAACTGGCGGATTGGGCAAATCGCGATCGCACGTAGAAGCATCAAAAGGATTTCTGCCGTTTAGAAGTGCCAGCGTACCGTCCATATCAACAATAATTGCATCCGGCAAATCCGGGTTATATTCCGGCGGCGCAACGGGAACCCGCACGTACTTATTGTACATCTTCATGATCACATCTTTGCCCACCGAATTAAGCCTTTTCAAATCCCGTTTAATACATTCCTCAACCGGAACTTGCAGGAAAGAATCATTAACTTCGACGATGGCTTTACCTTTTACCAACTGTTTGATATGCTCGATGTGAGGCCCGAAATTAGTATCATCAACAATGACGTGCTTGCCACTTTCCAAAGCCATCAAAATAATCGTATCTCTCAACTGCACAATAAACTTTTCATTTGCCGGCGACCAATGAGAAGCGTGAGCCATTTCTCTGAGCAAATCTTTATTGCTACGCACCCACTTTGCAGGTTCAGACAGCAGCAACTCCCTAGCAAATTGAGATTTTCCCGAAGCAGGTAAACCGACCAGTACAATAACTCTTTTCATGGTAATTGGTAATTGGTAATTGGGCATTGGGCATTGGGCATTGGGCATTGGGCATTGGGCATTGGGCATTGTTTAAATACTTACCTCTTCATTCCATCCGTTAGATCCGTTACATCCCGTACATTGCTCGTTGCCGAACTTCCCTCTTCCCTCTTTCTTAAACATTTGCCTCACGCTCGATAATTAATCCGTGTATCCGTGTCAAAATCCGTGTCGTGCCTTCTTCTTCTACAAACCTAAATGGATGTAATCTAAACCCAGCAACTCTTCTATTTTATGAATAGTAACATCGCGGAGAGCTTCTTTCACTCCCGCAACTCTTCGGGCCCGCAAAGAAAACAAAATCCCGGAATACGGCAAATGTTTCACAGCTAATGCAAAATCTTTCTGAACTTCGATATGTTCGTGCTGTCGGTAAGCTTCCTCGATTTCTTCAACCAAAGATTGATATTTCTCCTTAACTTGTTGATACAACTCACTCCACTCAGGAAAATAAGCTAAAAACTCTTCTCCTTCATTAGTTAAAACAATTTCTATCAGGCGGCGGGTCGAAAACCCTTCGCGCAGATGGGAAATCGCGACATATTGCGGAGACTTAACTTTAACTCGGTTGAAGTTAGCGTCGCAGATAATATACCCTTCCGAATCCATCGGATCTAAATGTTGAGCCGCTTCAATAACTTCTTTCCAGCTAGTTAAAGGATAGGATGCTACCAATTCCCAGCCGTATTTATTTGCCCAAATACTAGGGTCGGTTTCTAGCAGCGTTTGAGTGTTGCGAACCCCGTGCAGCACGATTTGATTGTTTTTTGGCTGGACAACTATTCTATTGTAAAGCGTTATCAATTCAAAGATAAAACACTGGTCGGTTTCTTGTGGCAATTGATATCCCAATTCTTGCCAGACTTTCCAAAAAAGTTCGGCAAAGCTGAATCCAAAACCATTAACTTCGCCGCTGGCGTCGGGAGTGCCGCTAGATTGCACTCTCCATTCTCCCTTGTAAAAATACAGTACAGTCAGAGAACCGTCTAGTTTTTCATAAACTTTGGCATGACTCCAATCAATTGCAGCGGCGTGAATTTCTCCGTAATTAAAAAATTTGTCGTAGGGATAAGAAACTATCTGCCAATCTTGAGATGAATCTAAAATAATGCCTCGGCACTGCTGGACTATTTTTTCGCCCAGGGGAGATTCTATCTGCGAGTATTTCAGACAGACTAAATCGGGATATTGGCGGTGGCGGGTAACTTTGATATGATAAATTTCGGACAAAGTTTCCAATCCGTGCTGGCGCAAATACTCTTGCAGTTCCACTATCGACTCCTAAATTGCTCGCCTTCTCTATATTATATATGACTTCATATTCTGGCAGCATTGTCAAGATAGTCAAAAAACATTTTTCCCGGAAAAGCGAGTGTTAAATTGGTATTTTGAATTATGGTTGTACATACGTGAATGCGGTTCGCCGCCCAACTAAACTATTGGAATATTAAGGGAAAAGACCGTGAAGAAGAAATTATTACTTTTGGCTACTTCTGCTTGTGTATTGACGGCTTTAGTACCTCCCTCGGTTGTTTTTGGCTCTTCGCAATTGTCGCAGCGACAATCGGGAAAAACACAAATTGCTCAAGGAGGCACTGCGGTTCCGGTAAATCAAATTTTGCAAAAGTTAAAAGGCAAAACGCAAGTGCCTATTTTTATTCCCAGCAGGATTCCGCTTTCGGGAAAAATGTACTATCCAACTACAGCACAAGCAAACAGCTATGCTATTTCAATCGATTATAAACCAGATTGCGGCGGTACGACAGTTTGCTCTTTTGGGTCAATTCTAGGTCAAAAAGGCGGGGAGTTTACTACAAAACTAGAAGGGGTAACTAAGACGTTAAAAAATGTCAAACTTGCGGGCGGAGTGAAAGGAGTTTATCATAACGGTTGCGGGGCTTACTGCACAGCAACTCTTCAGTGGAAAACTCAGGGTTTTATGTATACCGTCGCCATTAAGAACGGACGAGAATCCGATGTAATTTTAATAGGAAATTCTGCTATTAAAGCTGGGAAGCGTTAAGTTTAGCAGTCGGGGAGGCGCAACTTCTATATGTAGGGTGCGTAAGGGCGCACCTTACCCTTATTGTATAATATATCTTAACTCGCACTCGCCCCTTACAAGATGCTATTGTTTTTTTGCGCTGACCTACTTAGGGAGAAATCAGGATGAGGGGAAGATGGCTATTTGCGGCGATTTTTGCTTGTGTGGTGACTGCTTTTACTATCGCACCTTTGACACCAAACTCAGCGTTAGCAAGGACTGAACTCCCGATTACAGAAATCCGCTGGTTTAATTATTCCCGTGAAGATAGCTGGCAACCGATACAATTTATTGTACCCGATCGCAATACTACACAATCTGCCGGCAGCTCCAAGTTGCGGTTGTACGATGTTCATATTGCCAAGATGTTTGAGATTTCGCGTTTTTTGTGCGATCGCGATCGCACTTGGGCCGGTTACAATTGGTCTTACGGAGCCGCAAATGGCAACATTGACATGGGAAACTTCAAAATTAGCTGCAATCTCGCCCGTACCACAGCCACAACTTACGGGTTAGGTAAACCAGAAATTACAGTAATTCGCCGCAATTTCGACCTTCCAGGCGGCCAGCCATCTGTTGCTGTAGAAAAATATTCTATTCCTACTCTGAACGTTGAGAAAACTAGAGTTGTACAATGGAGAAACTTTGTCCAAAAATTCCCCCCAATTCCCAACAATTCAGGTACAAATCAAGCTAATACTCGTTTTCCAGTAAGTAACATTTCTCAGCAAATCAAAGGCAAAACACGAGTACCTGTTTTTCTACCGAGCCTACTTCCTTTATCTGACACTCAGCAACTTGATTTTGACGTGCAAGCTGGCTCCCACGGTTACATTGTTGAAATGTATTTAGGCAAAGACTGCCGCGGCGGAGCTTGTGCTTTTGGCACAATCACAGCTAAAAAAAATGAACCGTTTTCGCCTCCCTCGCAATTGCCTAGGGATACTTATAGAAGCATTGAATTAGCAGGCGGAATTAGGGGAATTTATTTCCAGACTTGTGGTAATTACTGCATTTCTTATGTGGAGTGGCAAAGGCTGGGTGTACTTTACCGAGTAAGTCTCAAAAATGGAAGGCAGTCAGAAGTTGTTGGGATAGCAAATTCTGCACTTCAAGCTGGGTCACGTTAATACTATTTTAGATTTGAAATTTGAAGTTTGAAGTTTTCCTTGATGTACAATTAAATTGTACCTAAAAAAACCAATAAGATGCCTGCGATTAGTCTTGAAGAAGCCAAGTAGAGCCTGCAAGCTATCTTGGAAAAGGTGGCCAAAGGAGAAGAAGTGACAATCGTACACGAAGGTAAAGTAGTAGCTCGCGTAGTCCCGCCGCTCACGAAAAAGCAGCGGTTAGCTGAACTCAAGAGATTCCGAGACTCTATTCAAGTAAAGGGTGAACCCCTGAGTGCAACAGTCATTAGGCTACGACAGAAGGAACGCTATTGATTTACTTGGATACTAGCGTCATTGCTCGCAATTACTGGCCAGAAGGTCTTAGGAAAGCATCTCAGCAGTTACTGGGGACTGAGACTGAACTAGGGTTAAGTCAGCTAGTTGAGGTAGAATTTTTTTCCGCACTGTCTCGCAGAGTGCGAATGAGAGAAATTTCTCAGGAAAGGGCAAGACAAATAGCAATAGAGTTTCAGGCAGAATTGGACGGTGATTTTTATACTCGCATCCCCTGAGAGTCAATTCATTACAATTTAGCTCGCGATTGGATTAGCCACTTTGAAGTACCGTTGCGTACCTTAGATGCACTGCATTTAGCAGTAGCAAGTTCTAATCAGTTGCTTTTGGTGACTGGCGATGAGGCTTGGGCTCGCAGTGCTCGGACTTTAGGAATTGAAGTTCAGTTATTGACTGCCGTAACTGAGGGCTAAAAGTTCGATCGACCTTTTGTCAGCGAAGCTGCACTTACGCCTCCACCAAAGGTGCATAGCAGGATTTCATATCCTCGTGGGAAATGATTTTAGTTGATATTTCCGCAGGTTCTAATCCCTGGCGGGCGTTGAGCCAAGGTGTCTCAGATTGTGTCAATTCTGCCAAATGTTTAGCACTTAATTCTCCATAAGCATTCCAAACTTCTTCGAGTACCTCAATCTCATCTTCTTCAAATTATCCCTCAAAATTATCAGGAGCGGGAATATCGGTATATTTGTAAGCTTTGTACTCATCCCAAACATGGCGGACAATGGGGCCGAAAACCCAAGCTTCAATATCTTGAAAAAATAGCTGCTGGCCTCTAAAGACTAAACTCCAAGCTTGTGCGTAATAAACGAGTTTTTGCAGTTTCAGAGGAGAAATAGTATCGCCTGCTTCTCGATCGACACGAGATAAAAAGTAACGAGCTACATCCAGAGCGCTTTTCATAGTTTTAGAATTTTAGTAATTTGACAAATTGACTTTTTATGGTAAACTATTCGGTGGCTTGAGAAGTTCGATCGCAATTACGATCGCCCTTTTCCCCTCGCAACTACATTTCTCTCTCCAAATCTCGCAACTTTTGAGCTAATTCTTTCGCGCTGCTGCTGAGCTAACTGCTCCTGCCAACCAGGTTCATCCGGCCCGACCCTAGGTAAATCGTACATCGCCCGCAGCCTTTGCTTTGGAATGTCGATCGCCCCGATGCCAGCGACTCCGAATGCTGGATGGGAAACATCATCAAGACTCACTGCTACTGGCGGTCAAAATCTGGTATTTCTATTTTATCGCCCGAATTATCCCAACCAGCAATTAAAGTCCCCACCTGCGGTACGCTAGATCAGGTGAATATATTGGCTGATTTCAAGCTATCCTCCGATCGATCTTATGTCCCCAACCACATCTGCCCCTTCCCGAACCGTTCGCATCGGTTCCCGCAAAAGCCAACTCGCTCTCGTGCAAACCCACTGGGTGCAAGAACAGCTACAGAAACACTTCCCGGAACACACTTTTGAAGTCCACACCATGTCCACCCAAGGGGACATAATTCTTGATGTCGCCCTAGCTAAAATTGGCGATAAAGGACTTTTCACCAAAGAATTAGAAACGGGGATGATTAACAATGAAACGGACTTTGCCGTTCATTCCCTCAAAGATTTGCCTACCAATTTGCCCGAAGGTTTAATTTTAGGATGTGTCACCGAACGGGAAAATCCCGCTGACGCCTTGGTAGTTCACTCCAAGCACAAAGACAAGCAACTCGACACCCTCCCAGAAGGTTCTGTAATCGGCACTTCTTCCCTGCGGCGGCTTGCTCAACTGCGACACCATTTCCCTCATTTTGAATTTAAAGATATTCGCGGCAATCTCAATACTAGACTCGCTAAATTAGATGAGGGCGGTTACGACGCGATTATTTTAGCAGTTGCCGGCCTCGAAAGATTGGGAATGGGCGATCGCATCCACCAAATTATCCCTGCTGAAATCTCCCTTCACGCCGTCGGACAAGGTGCTTTGGGCATCGAATGCCGCGCCGGAGACACAGAAATCATGGCACTGATTAAAGCTCTCGAACACTCGGAAACCGCCCAAAGATGTTATGCTGAACGCGCATTTCTGCGGGAATTAGAAGGCGGCTGTCAAGTGCCGATCGGCGTCAATACCAAAATAGAAAACGGTCAATTAACCTTAACCGGAATGGTATCGAGTCTCGACGGCCAGCGCTTCGTCAAAGATACTGTTTCCGGCGCTGCCGAAACTGCTGAACTGCTGGGAATTGACCTCGCTCACCGCTTGCGCCAACAGGGAGCTAGTGAAATTTTGGAGGAAATATTTGTCCAAGTTCAACGCGGTTCCTAAAACCGATCCGCATCTTTTTGTCAATGCTTTTAGACGCAATATATCGCCTTTTGTAAAATAAAAATAACAGGCGGTTTGCTTTTGCTTTCACAGGTTGAGTAGCAGTATGATTGTAGATTTTTGGTGGGGATTTTATTAGATAGGACTCGCGCGATAGATTTCAAAAATATCTGACTAATTTAGGACGCTCCGCACGAGTGGAGCAACCCGGTTTCTGATGTAAGTCTCGCTGTATAGCCCAAGATTTATGGTAAAAACCGGTTTTTTTTCGTAAGTCCTATAATTCTTAACATCCCCATCCACAATCTACAATCAAACATCCAAAATTAATCAGCAATTTATTTCAGGTAAAAGCCAAATATGAGCGCTAGAGAAACTCAATTAAAGCTGGAAGTGAAAAAGGTTCAGCAACTCTATAGCAAAATGCAAGCAGACCAACAAGCTTTGCAGAAGCAATTGAAAGAGTTCAAAACTCAAGCAGGAAATTTTTCGGATGCAGTCGAGCAAGTCTTGCCGTCCTTAGTTTCAATTTACGTCATGGATTGGGATACAGAAGAAGAGATTTCTTCAGGAAGCGGGTTCTTTGTATCGCCGGACATAATTGTCACGAACTATCACGTGGTAGAAGATATTGCCGATGAAGATTACTTCTATGAAGAAGATGAAATCGAACAGGTTTTAGTCGAAACTCACGACGGAAAATTGAGATTGGCAGAGGTGGTGTTTACTGGTAATGCCGAAGAAGATTTAGCATTACTCTTAATTAGCGATTTTACCTTCGACCCGAACACAGGGGAACAAGTGGATTCTCCCCAAGAATATCCTCCCCTAGAGTTGTCTTTTGATGTGAAAGTGGGAGATAGAGTAATTGCTGTGGGCAATCCTTTGGGGCAGTTTGCTTCAACTCTAACTCAAGGTATTGTGAGTGCAATTCGCGAACCAGAGGAATATGAAGAAGGCGACGATGAAGAAGATGATGTTGCTGAGGTGAAGGTGTTGCAAACTGATGCGGCGATTAATCCTGGAAATTCCGGCGGGCCCCTGATTAATATGGCTGGTCAAGTGGTTGGGGTGAATACGTGGGGATGGGAAGATGCTGATAATATTAATTTGGCGATCGCCTCTGAAGCTTTGGATGATTTTCTAGCGGGATTTGAGGAGACTTTTGAGGACAATTCTCAGAATTAGTCGGGAGTTATCCGTAATATGTGATTCGGGCGATCGCCCTTTTTCTCAGAGGGGATAAAAAAGGCGATCGCTATTTCCTTAATTACATTATTGATGGCTTTGCGTTCAGTTTTACTAATGCGTAAAAATTCTCACACTGTCTACCATTTTTGATGTTTACCGTCAATCAGAAAGTGACATATAAATTTGATTATATCGTGAAAATTGTCGCGGGAGGGGAGTCCGGGCGATCGCTATTTTTTTCACCGCACAGCGACGCGGAGGGAAAAATGGCGATCGCATTCTTGAGTAAACTGCGATCGCTACAGCAACTCAGATTTATACTTGTTTTTGGCAGGCGCGTTAATATTGTGCCACTCGCCATTTAAACTTAATCTAGACTAACAATCTCAAGGAACACAAAAAAATAATGCGTATTTTATTTGTATCCGCCGAAGCATCACCCCTCGCCAAAGTGGGCGGTATGGGCGATGTCGTCGGCGCTTTGCCGAAATTTCTGCGGCGCATGGGCCACGATGTCCGCATCTTCATGCCCTACTACGGTTTCATCCCCGACAAAATGGACGTTCCCAAAAAACCTGTTTGGGATGGGTCTGCCATGTTCCAAAGCTTCTCGGTTTTTGAAACTGTTTTGCCGGGAACCGATGTACCTTTATACTTATTACAACATCCATCTTTCTTGCCGCGCCGCGTTTACGGCGGTGTAGATGAAGATTGGAGGTTCACTTTCTTTGCCAATGCTGCGGCTGAATTTGCCTGGAATCATTGGAAGCCCCAAATTATCCACTGTCACGACTGGCATACGGGGATGATACCTGTTTGGATGAGCCAAGACCCCGATATCAGCACGGTTTTTACTATTCACAATTTAGCTTATCAAGGGCCGTGGCGCTGGCGTTTGGAACAGATGACTTGGTGTCCTTGGTATATGCAAGGTCACAATACAATGGCAGCCGCAGTACAGTTTGCCGATCGAGTAAATACAGTTTCACCGACTTACGCCGAGCAAATCAAAACCCCAGCTTATGGGGAAACTTTGGAAGGTTTGCTGTCTTACCTCGGCGGTAAAGTATCGGGCATTTTGAACGGAATTGATACAGAATCTTACAACCCAGCAACTGACAAGTACCTCCATCAACAATTTAGTGTTGATACTATTGAAAAGCGCCCCGCTAATAAAATTGCGCTGCAAGAAGAAGTCGGTTTGGAAGTAAATAAAAATGCCTTTTTGATCGGCATGGTGACAAGGCTGGTAGAACAAAAGGGATTGGATTTGATAATTCAAATGCTCGATCTGTTCATGGCCTATACGGACGCTCAATTTATTGTACTTGGAACGGGCGATCGCTACTACGAAACCCAACTCTGGCAAATGACAGCCCGCTATCCCGGTCGGATGTCCACCCAACTACTTTACAACGAGGCTCTCTCTCGGCGCGTTTACGCAGGCTGCGACAGCTTCCTAATGCCCAGCCGTTTCGAGCCCTGCGGCATTAGCCAAATGCTCGCCCTCCGCTACGGGTGCGTGCCAATGGTTCGTCGCACCGGCGGTTTAGTCGATACCGTTTCCCACAACAACCCGATCGACAATACCGGTACCGGTTACTGTTTCGATCGCTACGAACCCCTCGATTTGTTCACCTGCATGATCAGAACTTGGGAAGGTTTCCGCTACAAAGATAAGTGGAGAGAACTGCAACAGCGCGGCATGAGAGAAGATTTTAGCTGGGATATTTCTGCCCGGAAATACATCAACTTGTACAGCGATATTTTGGGACTGCCACCGGAAGAAACCACACCGGCACCAGAGGCAGAATTGATCGTTGGCAAGGGTTAATTGGTAATCGGTAAGTTGACAGTTGACAGTTGACAGTTGACTGTTGACTGTTGTTTTTTGTTAGTTTTTTGTTCCAATGCCCTATGCCCTATGCCCTATGCCCTATGCCCGATTAATCAACAAATAAATCGAGAGGTAAATGACCGTAAGTGCCACTAACTCCACCTTCTAAGGAAGATTGACACGATACCAAAACGCCCCGGTAAGTTCCGGGATAGCCATCAACATAATACGACCCCTTCAAAGTATTGAACTTAATATAAACCGAACCAGCAAAAGTCGAGACAGCATTGGGATCTAAAACAGCTTGATATCCCAAAGCTTTTAAATAAGCTTCTAAAGCTAAAAACCCCTCATCCGTCGAAGCAGCGCACACTCCCAACATTTGATAATCCGACAAACTTGCTACCAGCAAAATCGCTTGACGGAGTGCCTGTTTTTCCAGCGGCGATGCTACAGATTGCATATCCAGACAAGTGAAATCTTTGAGGATTTGCTGTGCTTCTTCAACAGTTAGGGTAGTCGGGTTTTGAGTAGACATGAATTGCTCTGATATTTCCCAAAATTACGATCGACACTCAGGTACTCGTCAACGAATTTCTGCCCTTGCAACCCTCGATCGACGGCGGTAACACTTACGCAAGTCTTGATTATAGCCCATTGTGTGCTCTGGCCATCAATTCGGGCGATCGTCTTCGAGGGCTTTGCCAACTGCCGTATCGCACAAAAAAGCTAGTAGTTTTTACCGATGTTTTCAAATTTAGATCAGTCCGCGTTTTTTCAGCTTTGCTAGCGCATCTTCAGCCGCATTTTTCTCAGCATCTTTTTTGCTTTTGCCTTTACCTTCTCCATAGAGTTTCTCTGCAACATAAACTTTAGCGAGAAATTCCGGCTTGTGAGGTGTGCCTCCTGCTTGGACTGTCACGTATTTAGGGGGAGTCGTGTCACCGTTGGCTTGTACCCATTCTTGAAAGCGATTTTTCGAGTCTACAGTCGATCGAGTTTCCACAACATTTTCGGGAACAGAATCAAACATTTGTTGCACAAAGTTGCGAACTTTGTCCATGTCTTGCGTGTCGAGATAGTAAGCGCCAATAAATGCTTCAAAAGTGCTGCTGAGCAAATTTGGATTAGTAATCCCACCTTCTCGATAAGCTCCTTTTCCGAGCCGCATTTTTAAGTCTAAACCTATTTCAGTAGCAAATCTGGCTAATTGTTTTTCATCTACTAATGCAGAACGTCGGCGAGTCAGTTGGTCTTCTCCCATTTCTGGATGACGCTGATAGAGATATTCGCCGCTGAGAAAAGTCAGCAAAGCATCGCCGAGAAATTCTAAGCGTTCGTTGTCTTCTTCGCTGAATGTGGGGTTTTCGTTGACGTAGGAACGGTGGGTTAGTGCTTGGCGCAGCAGTTTTTCATTGTTGAATTCTGGAAGGGTCATTTTGAGTTCTTGTGTTGGATTAGTTAATGGCATAGGAGTTTTGTAAGGGTTATTTTTTTTGGAGTTTGGTGTTATTATTTGGACAGGAAAGAGCCGCAGATAGCGGTTGCTTGGGAGAATCTAGTTTATCAAATAAACTGAATTTTTGCTATCTGCGGTGAGGTAAATTTTAACAGATATGTGGCGGTTCTACTATTAGCCCGTTAGTCCGTCAGTCCGCCAGGGGTTAAAACCCCTGGCTCATAGCTAAAGTCGTCTTAAGACGACTGAAGATTGTGTTTTTTAACTGTCAGTCAGTCGGTTTTAACCGACTTTAGCTATTAGACAGGGAATTCATTCCCTGGCGGACTGTGTTGCTTCAAGCAGATAATTTATCTGCTTCAATTGATAACTATTTTTGATTTTCACGTTGCGCTTTCAATCCTGCACACAAACTAGACAATTCGTCTACATCATGAAAGTTATCCTCACCAACCAGGTTAATCAGTTTTTTGCTTGCACTTTTGCGCCGTGCAAAAACGATGACTGTTATACGCAAAGCCTTCAAAAAGGTAATTAAACCTGCAAAGTCCCGATCTCCTAAAACTAGGATAATTAGGTCCGGAGAAGGCTTAATTGCAAATCGCTTACTACAGTCAAACACCAATTGTTTATCTAGACTGTTTTTGGCGGAATCGCAGACATCAACGCCAATACAACCAAGCTTTTCTAGCCGATTTTTGTCGTTAACTTGATTTTTGTCCTGCGAGTTATAGTAAATTTTAGGCGGTTCTAAACGTCCTTGTGATTTGGCAAAAGCCAGTAGGAATTCGGCTTGATCTTGGTTTAAGTAGACGTTCTGAGTATCCCAAGACATAGCAACTCGCTGAGACTGTCTTTTTTGTTTTCCTGTGGTTCGATGATTGTCCGCCATTGTATTATTTCCTAAAATTAGGTGGGCTGGACAGCCTCGACATATCGCGCATCTAGCATTAAGGGAGTTTTGTCTATGGGTTTGCTCAAAAATGAACATCTCCGCGCAAGACAATCTGTTACCACAAAACACTTTGATTTTGTAGGGATTTGATTAGCGTCTTAGCTACAGGGTTTACAGAACTGGAACGAGCTTAGTAGCAGCCCGTTGAAGGGAAATGGAACTCAATAATGTTTCGATTTTGTCAAGCTTGTCTCAAGTTGTTAAAACGACATTAGACTCACATTCCGCGCAGGGAAATGGAACTCAATAATATTTCGATTTTCTCAAACTTGTATCAACTTGTTAAAACGACATTAGACTCACATTCCGCTCAACGGGGTGCTAGAAACTTGCCCCAGTTTTATAAACCGTGTAGCTAAGACGACTCAATCAACATTCCTCAATTTTGAATGCGATATTTAGTTTTAGCTGTGCTTTTAGGCTAGCGTTCTCATTATTGGATGTCAAGTATTCACTCAAAAAAATTTTCTTACATCCTTAGACATCTCACCAAGGTTTTCGCCAACCTGACACCGATCGACCGTTCCCACATCAAAAACCTTCTTCCTCTCGCCCGCGAACCCCTCTCCCTGCGGGCCCATCCCGCTTATCTCCGGCATTTGAACAGTAAATGTAAAAATATGTTGCAAACTTTGTACTGCTGTGTTAAGTTTAATTACATAAGGTTGAAATTAAACGAGGTTTCTGGTCATGGAAAACAAAGACGCAAAAGTTGGCTTCACTGAGTTTGCTGAAACCTGGAACGGCCGTTTGGCAATGTTGGGCTTCGTTATCGGCCTAGCTACCGAATTCATCACCGGTCAAGGCATTCTCTCTCAAATCGGTTTGATGTAATCAGCTTAACTGCATACAATAGCTGAAATTCAGTCGGGCGATCGACCCCATCACAAGTGCAAAAGCCCCCCGCTAATAAGTCCCCTTCACTTCACACGGAAGGGGCTTTTGCATTTTTTATCAAAAAATCCAACAGATGCCACAAACAAAAATCTTTTCTGTCTCAATATTTATCGCGAGACTAACTCCAGCAAACTAAGCAATTTCTACAGAATCAAACATCCTCAATTTAGGAGTCAAAGCCGGATGTTTCACCAAACCGTCGCGTTTGTGATTCCGCACGGTGTTAAGTAAAATCATCTCCGACAGATCCGGCATTTCCTGCCAGCAGTGTGAGCAGAACCAATAAACGCGATTGTGGCGAGCGTGGCGGAGCAATTTAGAGGAGCAACAAGGGCAACTATTCATGATATTTTAAACCTTTTTTGAAGATATGAAGCGATAACCAAGTCATTACAGAGATTCACGAATGCCTGCACATCTCAATTCCAGGCACAAAAATAAAAAATCTCTTTCACTCACAGCTTTGAGCGTCTCGCAAGTAGCACTTTTGGATGCCCAACAGCAACACCACAATCAAAAGCTGAACGCTCCAAGGAGCCCAAGAAAAACCCCAAATAAAACAACCCAGCCCTGCCCAAGCCACAAGAACAAAAATATCTTGAGAGGTTTGCCAGTAAACCCAGACTGCTGCCAGAGAAACTATTAGTAGCAAAATGTAAGCTGAGGGCATAGTCGTCTTCTCCCAATGTGTCTGCCAACAGTCAGGAGCGATCCCTGACCATGTGCTTAAACTTAAAACTAAAACCTGAAGAACTTATGAAGATGAGTGAGTTGTTACAAAAAGTAAAATAATCCTGCCAGCTTATATTTTCCCGATAAATAAGTAGGAATACTGAGCTCATGGCTGAGTCCGAATTCGGTTAAATGAACGCACTACCAATAGGGATTTAGGCACCCCTAATTGGTATCAATTTCACCCCAAGCCGACAGGGTTGAAACTGATACCGGACTGAGGCTTTTAGTCTTAAGCTGACAGGACGAAAGGCACGGCGTCTAAGTCGCTACATATATCCTGTCCGATCCACCCGATTCGCTCGCTCGGCACCATACCAAAGAAACTAAGTTTTTTTACTTCTCTTTGCCTGCAAAACTACTGCTTGAAAAGCTGCACAATTCAATGCGGGCGATCGATCTATTCTTGCTCCCAGCCCAAAGCCTGAGCGACCTGAGCCGCCAAAAACATCGGTTCAAAAGGCTTAGCAATCACGCTCACCACCCCCAAATCCGCGAACATCCGCCTGTCCCCAGCCAGAGCCTTAGCTGTCAATAAAATTACCGGAATGTGCTGCGTAGCCTTATTAGCTTGTAACTGTTGAAAAGTAGTAGGCCCGTCTTGGTCGGGCATCATCACGTCCAATAGAATCGCATCAGGCTGTTCGGCAAGAGCCTTAGCAACACCCTCGCGACCCGAACTCGCGGTCAGGACTTCCCAGCCCCCCACCATCTCAAGACTGACTTGAGCCACTTCCCGAATATCTTCCGCATCGTCAATAACCAAGATGCGCTTGGCAGTCAAAATTAACATCTTTTTAGCAATGAGAACTGATCACAGATTAGAAGCGAAATGCGAATATTTTATAAAGCAAATTATGTTACCCGATCGGACTTTACAGTAAATTTTCAAAACTGTATAGCAGATGTTGAAGGCCCTTCGGCTGCCGGAGGCTTCGTGAGCGGGTAAAAATAAGGAAAAAAGAAGACCTCCGTTGCAATCGACCGCCTGGGTTTCAACAATTAAGAATATCCTAACCGTCTGGCCGGGTTGCTGTAAAATATCCCACCCAAAAAAAGCCGCTTTTCGACCTCAAATTGTGCTTTTTGCCCGCAGTTCCCAAACTGCAGAAAAGGCTGAGATTGTTTGTCGATTACTCGATCGAACAATCTGCACAAAATCAGTAACGTTGGGTACACCTGGGTAGAAATTAACTTTCAGTTGCAAACCCCTCCCTGAGAAGTGGCAGACTTAAGAAAAAAGTGCTGCCCTCCCCCAAAACGCTCTCCACCCACATCCGCCCCCCGTGCTGCTGCACGATACTGCGACAAATAGCCAGCCCCAAACCAGTACCTCCCTTCTGGCGAGAATCAGAAGCATCAACTTGTTGAAAGCGTTCAAAGACCATCTCCAGTTTGTCTGGCGGAATACCCCGCCCTTGGTCTTTCACAGCAATCACGATGTACCACGAGCTCGGAACTGGCAAATGCGGAGGCGTGGCGGCAGGCTCAGGAGACAACAAAGACGGAGACGAAACCGACTTGTGCGCTGCTTTTTCTGCCAAATCCGGATTGTGGGTCAACTCCGCGCTCAGCCAAACTGTAGCGCCGGAGGGAGAAAATTTTATTGCATTACTGAGCAAATTTGTCAAGGCTTGAATTAGTTGATCGCGAACAGCTTGCAATTGCGCCCCCACAGGCTTCACCGACAGAGTAACTCCCGCCTGCTGAGCCATTCCCTGCATCTCGTCAGCCGCCTGCAACATCAGCTCAGCCACATTGCAAGTTTGTTTGATCGCAGTGCTGTAACTCGACTCCATCCGCTCTAAATCTAGGATGTCGTTGACCAAGCGCACCAAACGGTCAGTGTTACTGACAGCAATCTCCAGCATCCGCTTAGCTTTCTGGGGGTAAGCGTCAAGCAGGCCGCTGTTGAGGAGGCCGAGGGCGCCGTGAATCGAGGTCATGGGCGTCCGCAGTTCGTGGCTGACAACAGAGATGAATTCATCTTTCATGCGCTCGACGGCAAGCCGCTCCGTGATATCCTTAAAAGTCACCACAGCTCCAATAATTTCGCCTCCTTCTCGCATCGGAGCGACAACGTACTCAACCGGAAAACTGCTGCCGTCTCGCCGCCAAAAAATCTCATCGGTGACGCGCCGCGCCTCTCCGTCTTCCAAGGTGGCTAAAATTTGAGAATTTACCCTCGACGGCAGCCGTTTGCCCGCCTGCGGTGCGGCGCAGTGTGGGACAAGTTCAGATCCTGAATTGATGTCTGTTGCTGGTGACAGTTGCTCGATCGCCCTTGAGCATTCTTCCTGTGCACGGTGTAAGCTTTCATAGAGTGCTCGATCGATCAATTGCTTCGATTCGCACCCAGCCATTCTCACCGCCGCAGGATTGACAAAAGTTATTTTTCCCTCTTTGTTCAACCCGCAAATTCCTTCTCCTGCGGAGAACAAAATCATTTCTGTTTGGTGGCGGAGTTGTTCAAAGGCTTTTTCGACTCGCTTGCTGTCGCTGATGTCGCGAGAGATTGTCGAAACGCCCGTTACCGCTCCAGTCGCGTCTTTAATCGGAGAAATCGTCAGGGAGACATCTATCTGTTGACCGTCTTTCCGCAAGTGTACGGTTTCGTAATGGTCGATGCTGGCTCCTGCCCTAATATTTTCCAATATTTGAGGCATTTCCTTGGGACGTTCGGGTATGGCTAAAATCTCGATCGACTGCCCCTTGATTTCTGCGGCACAGTAGCCGTAAATTTTCTCAGCTCCTGCATTCCAGCTCTGAATTGTCCCAGCAAGGGTTTTGCCGACTATACCGTCGTCGGAAGACTCGACAATCGACGCCAAGCGCACGAGTTCGTCTCTAGTTTGCTTGTGTTCGGTAATGTCGCGACCCAAAATCACTATACTTTTGCGTCTGCCGTCGGGGTGAAATACCGGTACTTTAATCACGTCGTAGATTTTCACAGTACCGTTTGAGCGGAGAATTACTTCTTCTCCCCTAGAAAGCTCACCTTTTTCCCACGCTTCTTGATCGCTCACCTCGCACGCCTGTAGCGCCTCGCGGTAAAAACTGCTGAGTTCTCCTAGCTGAAAATCTTTAAGGCCGTGGTAGTCTATTTTTTCTAGCTCGAACACTTCCAATATCGCTTGATTTGCCTCCTGCCACCTGCCCTCGCCATCTTTGAAGCAGACAATATCTGGCATGGCATTCATCAGCAAGTCGAGATAGGAGTTTTCTCGTCGTGCAGCTTCTACCTGGGCCCGCTTGGCGATTTCCCGTTGCAGGTTTTCGTTTGCCGTTTGCAGCGAGTCCTTTAACAAACTTTCTGTAAAAGTCTGTTCTTTAATTACTTCCTGAAGTCTGTGGATTTCTAGCGACTGCCACCTGCGGGCCAACAAATTTTCTACCCGCAAATGCAGTTGGGCGGCATTGAGGGGAGTTGCTATCAAATCGTCTATTCTGCCTTCGAGTTGTTTTGCCTGCTGCGAAAATGGCTGCTCAAAAAGAGCAGGCGTTTGGGATTTACTAACAAGCAAGAACGGTAAAAAGATCGGCTCGGCGGCAGTTTTTAATGATTCTACCAGCGGCCCGATGCGATCGAAATTTGCCTCGTCGAGAATGCACAAGTCAAAAGCGATTTGGGGAAAGGGAAATTCGGAGTTGGGATCTAAAGCGTGATCGAGTACGATCACCTCATGCTCGGTGTTGAGGTGGGCGATCGGCAAATTAAGTTGTTGGTGGCGATCGACCAAGAGTAAAATGCGGCTCATTAGTTTGTTGATTTCCCCATGACTAATGATATGATGTCTGGTAACTTAACCATTATTATATGTTTGGTAGTCAGGACTTAAGTCCTCTTTTAGAGGAGAAATTAAGACCTCACTACAAAGAAATTTTATAGCCTTAGCTCTGCCGGACGCGATCGAAATTATCAAGGCATTAAGTAGCCAGAGTTGAAGTTCCAATTTAATATAATTTGATAATTATTTAATTGTTTGTTGGTTCAAAATATGACTAATGACTAATTCAGGGGGCGGGTTTATATTTATTTGGGTTGTCAGTTCTATGAAAGCTGGTGCTACCCGCCCCTACAGCATAATGACTAATGACTGATCACTAATGACTTTTTACGGCATTCCGATCGGAATCAAAGCATCTTCCGGCATACAGCTAGAGTAACGACTCCCATCCGATAAAACCGCAATCAGCCTCACCTGCCAGTCGGGCATAATCTGCAAATCCGCCCAGGGCACTGCTACTTCCAAACATTTATCCACTCCCACTTGAGCGCGGCTAATGCGGGGCTGCCACTGATCGCCCTCTTCTGCTTCCTGAAACCAAATCGATTTGGTCAGCAAATTAATCTCTAACTGATGGTGATATCGATAGTTTAGCGGTGCTTCGTCAGGCAAACCCGACAGCGGAATCACACTGTTGTGCATCGTGCGATCGGGATAAAACCAGAACAAATTTAACTGCTGCGGGCAATCAATTCCGGGCCGCACCCCTACCTTGAAGTCGGCGCGAATGTAAAAATTCAAGTGGTCAACCCCGTACCAAAGCCGCTGAATTGCCGAACTCCGGTGCATCGTACCTCTTGCTCCCCCAACTTCAATCCGACCGGCTTTGTCCCAATCCTGTTCGTTGCCGATACCGTCAATCACCGGGTGAATAAAGCTCAGCGGCAGGTGGTCGCCTTGAGCCTCGTGCACCTCTACTTGCCGTCGCACTTCCGGGGGTACGGGCTCGCCGAGAGCTTCGTAAATTCCCGCTACGTGTTCCCGAAATAGCTGGTCGAACATGGCATCTTGGTTCGACGTGTGACCCTCGCCAAACCACCAGAACCAATCGGAACCTTCGGCCGCATAAAGCGCTTCCCAAGCTTCTGGGTTGCTTTCTTCTGTGGCCTCTGGATGGTTTGCCAGCATTTGTCTCGCGGGCCCTAATATGTCCCAAGCGCGATTTTTCGCGGGGTCGCCGATCCAAGTTGTGAGGGAACCGTCCACCCAGGAACCGGTGTGCAGTTGGGCTGCGGGAATTGTTTCGGTTGCTGGGAATTGGTCGAGAAATTCCGAGACTGTGACTAATTTGATATCTGGATTGTCGCTGAGAGTTTGATAGAGGGATTCTAAGAACGGTTTGCCGTCTTGGGGATAGAATTCCCAGCAATTTTCGCCGTCTAGGGCGATCGTCACTAACCAGGGATTTTCTAAAGCTGTTTGACCGTCGGACTGTCGGTGTTTGAGAGTTCTGCCGATCGCTTCTAAGTGTCCCACTAAATCTGATGCTGCTTTTTCCGGTTCCATCGAACCGTAGGTAAACCCTATCAAGTCAGACAATCTGTGGTCTCTAAATACTATAGCTAAATCGCCGTCAGGAGTTTCTAAACGGTAAGGGCGATATAAGAATTCTGGTTCGTAGACATTCCCCGTCGCGTCGCGGTTGAAAAAGTGTTTAATTGTCCACCCCAATACTGCTTCGTCCGAGACTATCCATTTAAAGCCTTGTTTAGCAATATAGGGCAAAATTTCCGGGCTGACTGCTTGTTCCGACGGCCACAAACCGCGCGGTTGGCAATCAAACCGATCTTGATACATTTCCCAGGATTTTCTCAGGTGTCGGGGAATATCTTCTTCCCACTGAAACCTATGTTGTGGCAGCGTCATGTTTGGAATAGCTATGCGGCCGCCATTAGTGTCGGCAAGCAGCGGTAAAATCGGGTGCGTGTAGGGGGTTGTGGAGACTTCCAACTGTCCCTCAGCTTGCATTTTACGGTGCTGGGGAATGATGCGAGCGAGGATTTCTTTTTGTTTTGAGTAGATGTTTTTTCTGTCTACCAAACTAAAATTTTGTCCTTGTTTCAGCCACCCTGCAATCTCCGGGTCGTCCCAAAACAGCGGGTCAATCCAAGCTAAATTGTGCCAGGCCAGCAAGTCGCTAAAATCCTGCACTTTCCAGTTTTCCAAACACCACTGAATGCCTTTTTCCTGCCGCTGAGTGTAGAGTTGAGCGTAGCGAGGGTGTGGCTGAATCAGGGTGTGATAATTGGCGTCAAAGAAGTGTTCTAAAATGAACTCTTGTTCTTCGCTATTTAAAGTTTCTGCTGGCTTTAATGTCACCGCCAAGTAAGGGTCTAATGCTCTGTCTGCGATGCAGTCTTCTATCTGCAAAATCAAGGAGGGAACCAAGTTTACGGTTTGATGAAGCTTGGGATATTTTGCCAGCATTAGCACTAAATCCAAGTAGTCTTTGACTCCGTGCAAACGCACCCAAGGCAGTCGGTACTGGGCTGTTCCTGCGCTAGCTGATACTCTGGATTTGTAGAGCGGTTGGTGTTGGTGCCAAATGAAGGCTACATAAAGGGGATGAGACATTGAATTTAGTAATTGGTAATTGAATTTGGTAATTGGTAATTGGTAATTGGTAATTAAATTTGGTAATTGGTAATTGGCAATTAAATTTGGTAATTGGTAACAGTCAACAGTCAACAGGTAATTGGTAACAGTCAACAGTCAACAATCAACCGTCAACTGCCAACTGCCAACCGTCAACTGCCAACTGCCAATTGCCAACTGACTAATTACATTACCTGTTCGACTTCGGCAATTTCTGGGATAGCCTCGCGCAGGCGACGTTCAATGCCCATTCTCAAAGTCATTGTGGAACTTGGGCAAGAGCCACAAGCTCCTTGCAGTCTCAGGTGTACCACTGGGCCGTCAATTTCTACGAGTTCGACGTTGCCACCGTCGGATATCAGGTAGGGACGCATTTCATCGAGAACTGTTTCGACGTTATCTCTGGTTAGTGCTAGTGTCATATTTCGCCTCTGT
This sequence comes from Microcoleus sp. Pol10D4, assembly GCF_036701555.1. Classification (NCBI taxonomy): domain Bacteria; kingdom Bacillati; phylum Cyanobacteriota; class Cyanophyceae; order Oscillatoriales; family Microcoleaceae; genus Microcoleus; species Microcoleus sp. Pol10D4. The sequence continues at coordinate 34,011 of NZ_JAUBRA010000044.1, read as the reverse complement.
GATGATTTCTTGCAGTTGATGAAAGTTCGATTTGACTCAAGGAAAGCATTCTCAACCCGCGCGGGATTTAAGAAACCGGGCTTGTTGAAAAAAAACTTGCGTACTCAAATGAGCTGGCTGCAGCAAACCCGGTTTCTGTCACCGAAAAACGAGCGAGAAGCCCCTGACTTTAGGCATGGGGAGGACAGCGGCAGCGACGACCGTCGCATTAAAATCCCCTTTCGGGGTTGGAGAGGTATGGTTGCCTCTCCAGTGAGGTATGGTTGCCTCAAACTCCCTTGCGGGGTAATGTTAGCTTCGCCAATGTTTTAAGAGCTTGTTAGGCTAGCAGCACGTCCTTAACCCTTCTACAGATGTTTAACCACTAGCGACAGAGCCGAAAACTAGCTTCGCATTCTCCGGTGTCGTGACTCAAAAAACGTAGTCAGTAAAGACTTAGGCTGGTAAGGTAAGCTCTCGATTCAATCCCGCTCAAAGAGCCGGACAGTCTTAAAAGCCTCCGCCTTTAGGCGTGGGGTTCCTTACGCTGATGCTCGATCCCAATTCGCTCTCTCGTTCGATCGTAGCGTTACTTGCCGCCAAATCAAGTTGATTCTGATACGTTAACCAAAAAAACCCTTTTATTTAAGAAATTGGGTTTTCGATCGCACTACACTACTGCTGGTTCTAGCAGTTTGACGTTGGAGTAGTTGAACTCGGTTGTTGTCAGTTGACCTTTTTCTTTGGCTCGAACTACTTGCTTGGTCATGACATAATAGTCGCCTATCTTCTCAAAGGTATCTTCAAATTCGAGTTCTCTGATGATTTCGTCGGTTTGGGGGTTGCGGAAAACGGCATCGTAGTGGCTCGCCAAAGAACCTTCGGGTGTCTCTAAGCTTTTGTGCGTGTCAATTACGAAAGCCATGCGACCCATCACCCGGCTGACTTGACAAATTGAGAGACCTCGGATTTTATAATTCGATCCCATTGAGTCGCCTTGCACCAAGATGTCCACAGCGTCGGTGCTGTCTTTCTCGCCCAGGGTGAAGCTATTTTTGCCGTGAGATTTTTCAAATGTCGAGCGTTTGCGGTGGGTAACAATGTCCCGCATTTGGGTGTAAACGCTTTGCTGCACTTCCTCATCTTCAATGCCGCTGACTTCCACGCTCATGTCGGGTTTGATCCAAACATGACCCGTATATACTTCGTCGCCCTGTTTGAGTTCAATATCGGCACTGTAACCGGGAAAATTGGCATCCCAGGTATAGCGGTGTTCGTAAGCAGCGCGAAACAAATCGCGAGCGTTGGCTTGCTCTGTCATAAATCCCTCTTTCTCTTGACACCCATCTAGTTTAGCTTAACCGCGAGAAGCCCCACATTCACTGGATAGGGGAGTTACCCGCACTCCTGGCGAGCACTTCTTGGGGGGGGTGCTGGGCTGGCAATTAGGGCGCAACAAGAATTTACTTTCTCTATCGGTTGCTATGATTTGAAGATAAAGTCCCAAAATGCCTGGTTATTGAGAGCGCGATGGGTCGCAAGCCAGACACCAGTCTTAGTTATGGGTTACGTTGAAAAAACTTGTGTCCGCTTTTTAGGGGTTGCACCCGCAGGCAACTATTAGATTCCCCCCTTAATAAAATGCTAGAAACTGTCTACAAACACTTAGAAACATTGCAGGAACAAGCTAGGGAATTGCCACACCCGCAACAGGCAATTTTCACAAAAGTTTTGGAAGATTTATCAAATTCTCTACAGGAAATGGCAGGCAGCCGCTTGTTTGAAAGCGCCACAAATAACGCCGCAAAGCTCGTTGAAATTGAAAAAAATAATCGCCTTTTGGAACGCACTGTAGCCCAGCAAGTAGGGCAAATCAGACAGCTACGGGAGCAGTTGGAAAAACAAATCAGCCAGCATCGCAGGGACACTCAAGCATTAACTAAAAGTGAAGCCAAACTGCAAGCTATGCTGCGTAATTCTCCCGATCTAATTACCATTGTCGGCTCCGACGGGCGAGTTCGATACCACAGCGGAGCCCTACAGCGGCTTTTGGGTTACAACCCAGAAGAAAGAATTGGCAAATTTCACGGTGAGTTAATCCATCCAGACGATTTGCTGGCTTGGCAGACGTATTTTGGTAAGTTGTTAGAATCTCCAGGAATTGGGGGGACAATCGAATATCGGAAACGCCACGCTGACGGTTCTTGGATCTACATGGAGTCGATAGGCAACAGTTTGCTTTACGATTCTAGTGTACAGGGAATTATAATTAATTCGCGAGAAATAGGGGAACGAAAGCAAGCCGAAATCGCAGTCCGAGAGTCGGAACTCCACTACAGAGTTATGTCGCAAATCACTTCGGATTTTGCCTATTCTTTTAAGGGACTGCCCGACGGCAAGTTCGCCTGCGAGTGGGTGACAGAAGCTTTTGAGCGCTGCACTGGGATCGTTCCTGAAGAATTAGAATCGTTTGGTTGGTGGAACTCAGAACTCGTTCATCCCGACGACAGGGAAATGTTAATTAAACAATTAGAAGGCTGTACTTTCAGCCGCACTGGAGCTAATGAGTATCGCATTATTAATCAAAAAGGCGAGGTGCGCTGGGTGCAGGACTACTGGCAAGTGGTGTGGGACAAAACTGCTGAACGGGTTGTCCGTTTGTGGGGCGCTTGTCAGGAAATTACCGATCGCAAGCAAGTAGAATTGAAACTGCAACTCGTTAACCAAGTTTTACAAGCCCAGATAGCATCGGCGCCGCTGGCGATTAACTGTACCAGCAATGACGGCAATACCGTTGTTTGGAACCGCGCCGCCGAACAACTTTTTGGCTGGACTGCGGCTGAGGTTTTAGGGAAACCTTTACCGAATATTCCTGAAGGCCAAAAGCAAGATTTTTACGCGCTGCTAAAGTCTGCGTCTAATGGCAAACCGCAAAACGGTTTGGAAATATCTTTGTTGAAAAAAGACGGTAGTTCGATCGATGTTTGGCTTTGGGCCGCACGGGTGCGAGATGCGGGCGGCCAGACTGTCGGTAGTATCAACATATTTTCTAATCTTTCAGAACGCAAGCGCATAGAGGAAGAGCGCCAAAAACTAGCAGCGATGAAAGATATGGAGGAACCTTTTTGGGCGCGCTATGTCAGCCCTCCAAAAACTCCGAAAAAAAAGGGCGACGGGTAATTCTACCAATCACAATTTAAAAGCATTAAAAGTGCGAAAGTGCAATCTTATGCTTGCAATATCCTTCCTAGTTAAATAACCTATTTCATGGGAGTCGTTTGATCGGACATAATATGATAAATACACCGGACTACTACGTGTAGTAGTTGCTATGCTGTACCGTATAAAACTATAATTCCCTAAAAATAATTGATGAACCAGCTACCGAATTTATTGAGGGAATCTATCGATAAAGTGTCAGATTTTTCAGGGTAAAACTTGTTGGCACGGTAAATATTAGACTTGTTGAATAAGCCACTCGAATCTTTACTGATGCCCCGATTTTTCCTGACTCCTGAAAGTGGCTAACTCTGCGTGAGTTTGGCAAGCTTCACTTAACTCAATGTAATCTAAGATATTGGAAATTACCTGAGAAAGGTGGATAGCCGAACGGTGAGCTTCTTCGATAAAATCTCTCTCCTCTATGGGATCGTCAGCTTGGTCATCTATGGTTAGTTGTAGATAGCCGATGATGTGATTTAGGGGAGTGCGGAGCTCGTGGGAGGCCTTCAACAAAAATTGCTTTTTGAGCTGGGATAGTCCTTGTACTCGCTTGCTGCGCTCTTGGTACAAGGTGGCGAGGGCGATCGCACTTCCTACTTGCTCGGCAAGTTCTTGTGCAAATTCGATCTGCGATTGAGTCCAAGGTCGATCGGTCTTACCCTTCCCCGACGATCGACCCTTGCACTGATGCAAGCTAATTATGCCGTTAGGTTGCTCTTGGTAAGCGGTAGCCACCACTAGCAGCGACTGCGCCCCAAAAGGGTCATTGGCTGCAAAGGAGTCTACTACCACCGGTTCGAGGGTAGCTAGAGCTTGAAGAAAATGAGGTGCTGCTGTGAGCGAGATGTCCATTCCCAGCATGGGTAAAAATGGTTCTTGGCAGTATTCAGCAGCTACTTTGACTTGCAGGCTAGAACTTTCATAGGGACAAATGATGCAGCGGCTGACGCCTAGTGTTTCTCCCAGACTGTTAACTGTTTGCTGCCAGATGGTATTGAGATCCAAGGTGCGACGAATATTTCTGCCAATTTGGAGTAAAAGCTTTTGCGATTGAGCTGATATTTGCTGATTCATAGCAACCCTTTTTCTACTAGACTGGCAAAAGTTTACCACTCCGGCAACAGAGCAGGGAGTTACTTAATTTGCCAGCCTGCCGCTGCCCGACTTATGGATTACGTAATTCTACTTAAATATTGCCACAGGTCGTCAAACATTACTAAGTAGTTGCGGTGTCTTTACAATATCTTTATGATTTTCACAAAGAAGGGAGAGCGTCCTGTTTTATTAAAAATCCTTTACAGTAGGGGATTGGAAAGCTGAATCAGTCCTAAAAATAGGCATTAAGTTTTTGTAAAGTTGGCGGTTTGTGGGGGTTTACTCGGAGGTGTGAGCTGCCAGCCGACAGATTAAAGATTTGCTGTTATCCGTATCCCCCGGATTTGATTTATGCCAATTCTGGGCTGGGATCGGAAGTGGCGGGGGTGATGGATATGAGTCCAAAACTCCCAAGGAGGGATCTCGGCGACGGATAAAAGTCAAAATTGATACGCTGGTGGGCGATCGAACTGTGTTTGTAGGATAATTACCAATTATCGATGACTTTTATTCACGCAACGGAACTTACGAATACAGGAATATAGCCTTTTTAAGTGAGTAAGGTACACATTGGTAATTGGTAATTGGTAATTGGTAATATCAATTCCGGCTGCGCCGGAATGATATCAAATCCGTCCTTCATCGTCGGGCATAAAGTCTAATCAAGATGCCCACAAATAATTCGCGCAATTTTCATTTTTTTGACCCCTCCTTCAACAGTCAACAGTCAACAGTCAACAGTCAACAATGATGCCGGTTGCACCGGAATCGATATGATTAATTTTTAAATAGTGGTTCTTGATAAAGCGGCACAGTAAAAGTAACCGTCGAGCCGAGTCCTTCCCCCATACTGTAAAAATTTACTGTACCCCCCATTGCTTCTACCAGTTTTTGAGAAATAGCCAATCCCAAACCGGTGCCGCCGTATTGTCTGGTACGATCGCCATCCACCTGAAAAAACGACTCAAATAATTTATCTTGCTTGTCGAGAGAAACCCCAATGCCAGTATCAGCGACTCGGATTTTCACCATTCCGGGGAACTGCTGGTTGTGAACAGTCACCTTTTTCTTAATAACCTCGGCACTGATGCGAATTCCCCCTTCCCCGGTAAATTTAATCGCATTGCCCGTGAGGTTCAAGATTACCTGAAGCAGGCGTTGGTAGTTGCCGTACACAATAATCTCGTCCTCCACAGGGGGTTTTTGGATTTGAAATTGCAATCGCTTTTGCTCGACTTGAACCCGTGTAAAATTCTCAACTTGTTGCAACAGTTCACCGAGTTTGACGGGAGCGAGATCTAACTCCATTTTGCCAGCTTCGATTTTAGCGACATCCAAAATATCGTTAATCACATTGAACAAATGTACTGCTGATCGGTAAGCTTCTTCGATAAATTGGTGCGCTTCTTCCGGGTCATCTGCCATGCCGTCCATAAGCAGTTTTAGGAAGCCGAGGATGCCGTTGAGGGGGGTGCGGAGTTCGTGAGAAGTATTAGCAAGAAATTGACTTTTAAGTTGGGAAAGAGCCACGGCTTCGGCGCGCGCCTGTTCTAATTCTTGGTAAAGTGTAGCGTGGGCGATCGCACTGCCGACTTGAGCCACTAACTCACGGGCGAATTCGAGTTCGACTGGACTCCATTTCGGGGAACTGCCGCAGCGGTGCAAACATATCAGTGCATTGGGTTGGTCTTCATAGGAGGTAGCTGCTACGAGCACGGAATGGCGGTGGAAGGGATCGGCGGCAGGGGAGGCGTAATCGACTGCTACTGGTTTTAAGGTGGCTAAAGTTTGAATCCACCCTGGTTGTTCGGCTGCGCGCAGTTCTAATCCCAGCATAGAAGAGTAAGCTTCTTGGCGGTATTCAGCTACTACTTTAAAAGTTTTCGATTGGAGATTTTCGATTTGTGCTGGAGAAAGCGAGGACGAGGAATCGCTAGCTATTGACTGTTGTAATTCGGCTGCTGCGGCGGTAGATTTTTGCTGATTTTCTGAGGCAAGGAAGGGGGAGGTTTCGAGATTTTCGCTGTCTTTTTTGTAGGAACAGATGATGCAGCGACTCGCGTTTAAAACTTGACCCAAGCTGTTAACAGTTTGCTGCCAAATGGTGGCTAAATCGAGGGTTTTGTGCAGGTTTTGAGCGATTTGGGAGATGACTTTACGATCGATTTCGGAGTAGGGAGGGAGCGATCGACCGGGGATACGGCTCGCTGGAAGCGACATTTGTTGGCGGGCGTCCAAGGGAGATGGCAAAGCTCGATAGAGCATGAATTCTGGGGAGTCGGGCCGTCTGTCTGTGGGTTTGTCAGACAGCAGCCTTCCCATAACTAAGACTTTTGTAGCTTTGCCGTTTGAGTCGATCGCTGGAGTGAGTGTCAAATCGAAGAGAAAATATTGTCCGGCGTGGCAAAATGGATAGCTGAACCGTTGCGGTACGAGGGTTTCGAGTACCCGCCGCAGGATATCGAGATAAGGCGCAGGGGGGAGGGGTTGCAGGGTTTCGCTGAGCGGGCGATCGACAATTTGTTCTGCTGTAAGGTTGTACTGCTCAGCTTTTTGCCAGTAAAAAGATAGATATCGACCAGAGGCGTCTTGGGTAAATACTAATTCTGCCCCTAACTCTTGAAAAAAACCTGTAGAGGCGAGGCTCGATCGCCGAAAATCTGTGTTAGAGTCCATCAGAGTAGGGGATGAAAGTAGTTCGGATTTTGGAGTCTTGAGTTTTTAATAAATATCTCAAGACTCCCCATTGTTTGGGGCTTCTACTGTTAATTTGTGAGTTAGTAATCAATTAAAAAGTTGTTGTCTTTTTAATTCAAACATTAATTCTTCAAAACTCACAATTTGCAAGAATTTTAGGCTTTTATTATTGAGTTTTGAGTGATTAATGAACTCATAAAATATTAATGATTTAATTCTGAACTCAACTCAAAACTCAAAATTATTCGTTCTCAGCCGTTTTGGGTAATTTAAAGATAAAAATTAAGATTGAGAAATTAGGAATCTGCACTGATTAACTATCAAGTGTGAAAATTACGCCAAAATATGAGGCTGCGAACCACCACCTGGAAGAGTTCCGAGGTTGTGAGTTAGCCTAGTTCGCTCGCCCACAACTTGTAGCTTTCGCCACGAAATCTGCAGGATATCGCCCGCGCGATCGAAATTTCATAGCCAGAAACTTTACAGCCAGCAGATTTGTGCGCGCCGTCTCGTACCGGGAAACCTCAGTCGTTCCATTCACCGCGTGGCGGGACTGGGGGGTTGCGGCGTAAACTCAGAGCCAGCTCGTCTTCGCGGCGCTCGCCTCTGAGCCACTGCTTGATTGCTGTTTCAATGACTTTGCTGGGGTCATTCGTCAAGTGCTTAATTTGGTCTAGCAGTTCAGGATCTATATGGATAGATAGTTCCACTTTTTCTGACGAACTGTGGGGGGGTATACTTGACTGGCTCATAGTTAAAAAATCCTAGTTTTAATTCTTAAGTTTCAATTCTTTTGATGACAACCGACTGGACTAGATATTTGCAGTCCCTGATTTGCACCCAACCTTTCCTCAACCGCTTAACCGCTTTCTGTACAATGAGACAGAGAAAAGTTTTTTCCTTTTGGGTGTCCGGGCTCGGTCGGACACTTGAAAGGCTAATAACTGATACTCTTGAGGTTTGCCTCAGTTGTGGTTTCATCTCAATGCCCAGTAAGAGGTTGAAGTAAGCACTCGACTCTTGCTTGTGTAATCATACAACAAAAAGTATCCTTTGCCGATTAGCTCTTAGATAAAAAACATGACTAACGTTCCTGTATCTCGCATTCGTAATTTTTCGATTATTGCTCACATCGACCACGGAAAATCAACCTTGGCCGATCGCCTGTTGCAGGCGACTGGGACTGTGCAGGCACGGGAGATGAAGGAGCAGTTTTTAGACAATATGGAGCTCGAACGCGAACGCGGCATTACGATCAAGCTGCAAGCGGCTCGGATGAACTATACTGCCAAGGACGGTCAGGAGTACGTTCTCAACCTGATCGACACTCCCGGACACGTGGACTTTTCTTACGAGGTGTCGCGATCGCTCGCTGCTTGCGAAGGGGCGCTGCTGGTGGTAGACGCATCTCAGGGCGTAGAAGCACAAACCCTGGCAAATGTCTACCTTGCCTTGGGAAACAATCTGGAAATTATTCCAGTTTTAAATAAAATTGACCTGCCGGGGGCAGAACCGGAACGGGTAAAAGGGGAAATTGAAGAAATTATCGGTCTCGACTGTAGCGGGGCGATTGAGGCTTCGGCTAAGGAAGGAATTGGTATAGATGAGATTTTGGAGTCGATCGTCGAATTGGTGCCGCCGCCGCAGGATACTGTTGACAAACCGCTGCGGGCGCTAATTTTTGACAGTTATTACGACCCTTATCGCGGGGTAATTGTGTATTTCCGAGTGATGGACGGAAGTGTCAAAAAGGGCGATCGAGTTTTGTTGATGGTTTCGGGTAAGGAATATGTCATCGATGAATTGGGCATCCTTTCACCGACTCAAGTTCAAGTAGACGAACTGCACGCGGGGGAAGTGGGTTATCTGGGCGCGGCAATTAAAGCCGTAGCTGATGCTCGCGTCGGCGATACGATTACTTTGGTCAAAAAGCCGGCACCGGAGCCTTGGCCGGGTTATACAGAGGCAAAGCCGATGGTTTTTTGCGGCTTGTTCCCGATCGATGCTGACCAATTTCCCGATTTGCGGGAAGCTTTAGAAAAACTCGAACTCAACGATGCGGCGCTTTCTTACGAACCGGAAACTTCGAGTGCGATGGGATTTGGTTTCCGCTGCGGTTTCTTGGGTTTGCTGCACATGGAAATTGTACAAGAAAGACTGGAGAGAGAATACAATTTGGATTTGATTGTAACGGCTCCTTCTGTGGTTTATCAAATCACAACAATTAAAGGGGAAGTGTTAACAATTGACAATCCCAGCCACTTGCCAGATCCTCAGTATCGCGAGAAAATTGAGGAACCTTATGTGCGGGTAGAAATGCTGTCGCCGGAAACTTATGTGGGCGCGCTGATGGAACTGTCTCAAAGTCGGCGGGGCATTTTTATGGATATGAAGTATCTGAGTCAAGGCCGAACTACGCTGGTTTACGAGTTGCCTTTGGCGGAGGTGGTGACTGACTTTTTCGATCAGATGAAATCGCGATCGCGCGGTTATGCCAGCATGGAGTATCACATAATTGGTTATCGCGAAAATCCGTTAGTGAAAATGGACATTTTAATTAATGGCGATCCGGTTGACGCTTTGGCGATGATCGTACACCGGGATAAGGCTTACAATGTGGGCCGCGGGTTGACTGAAAAACTCAAGGAGTTGATTCCCCGCCACCAGTTTAAGGTGCCGATTCAAGCGACAATTGGCGCGAAGGTGATTGCTTCGGAGCACATTCCGGCTTTGCGGAAGGATGTGTTGGCGAAGTGTTACGGCGGTGATATTTCGCGGAAGAAGAAGTTGCTGCAAAAGCAGGCGAAGGGTAAGAAGCGGATGAAGTCTGTGGGTACTGTTGATGTGCCGCAGGAGGCTTTTATGGCTGTGCTGAAGCTCGATCGAGATTCGTAATCTGTGTGGCATTTTGTTAGGAACAGGCAAGATGCCTGTTCCACAAAGAGTCTGTTTTTTTGTAGTTGTTGGCAGTCATCTAGAACAGGCAAGATGCCTGTTCCACAAAGAGTCTATTTGATCGTGGGATGGGCATCTTGCCCGTCCCTGAAAAGCCAATTGAAAATGGTGTAAAATGTCAGGTATAATTAAACATATAATTGTTACTTGAATTTACTACTATGAGTACAAAAATTTTACTAAAGCCGTCGGACAAATTAACTGACTTTTCCTTGACAGCCGTCATCGAACAGGAAACAGAGGGAAAGTATCAAGCGATTGTATTGGGTTTGCCAGAATGTAAAGCTGAAGGAAATACTCGTGATGAGGCGATCGCAAATCTCAGCCAGCTTGTCACGAATCGTTTAGAAAAAGCTGAACTCGTTTCTCTGGAAATCCAAGAGCAAAAACCCGATCGCCCAGCCTTGACAGCTATTATCGAACAGGAAACAGAGGGAAAGTATCAAGCGGTGGTTTTGGGTTGGGAAGAATGTAAAGCTGAGGGTAATAGCCGGGAAGAAGTTATTACCAATATTAGCAGAATTGCGGGCGATCGGCTAGAAAAAGCAGAACTGATTTCTCTGGCAATTCAACCGCCAAAACCAGAGCATCCGTGGATGAAATTTGCGGGAATGTATAAAGACAATCCGCTGTTTAATGAGGTGGTTGCTTATATGGAAGCCGATCGCAATACCCTCGCTCAGGAAATGGGAACAGATTACCCGCAAGTTGATGTGGAGAGCCAAGTAAAATGAGTTTGTGGGTACTAGATACGGATTGTTTGACCCTTTTTCAAAACGAGCATCCGCTGGTAAAGCTACGAGTTAGTCAGGCTAATCCTGAAGAGATTGCAGTAACAGTAATTACGGTTGAGGAACAAATGCGGGGATGGTTGAATGCGATTAATCAATCTTCTCAATCGGAGCGAGTAATCTGGGGTTATAAGGGATTTCAGGATGGAGTAGAGTATTTCAACAGTGTTAATGTATTGAAGTTCGATCGTGATGCTTACAATTGTTATACAGATTTGGTGCGTCAAAAGATTCGCATCGGCACAAAAGATTTGCGGATTGCTGCTATTGCGATTTCAAGAAATGCTATTCTGGTGACGCGGAACCGGCGGGATTTTGAGCGAGTACCGGATTTGAGGTTTGAAGATTGGACAATTTGAGGAGTCGGGTGAGGATGAAGGGCGATCGCCCGATCGCATCACAGCTTACTACAACTTAAACAAGAATGCTTTCTTGAAACTCGCGCTGAATTTCATCTACAACTTTGCGATCGCTCAAATCGCGATGCCACCAGTGGCTACAGCCATCTTGACAATATTTGCAGTACCTGCGCGCATCGGCAATTGCCAATAAACTCATTAACAGGAAAAAGGTTTTGATAGATTCGGAGGGCGGCAGTTTCAAAAGCTTTGCCATTTGTTCTTTTAATCGCCCTCTACTCAGCAACACACAAGGGGTGTAAGTTGGGCGAAGTTTTGATTTGGCAATTGCTAGGGAAACATCTTCTTCTCGCGCCCCTGCTTGGAGGGTCATGTAGGATAGCCGCTGCAATATTTCCTGCTGGTATTCGGTTGGGAAGCTTAAAAACCAGTTTTTTGCATCTTCTTGGCTAATTAATTCTTGTTGAATTTGATTGATTTGAATTTCATCGGCTAGATTCATTTGCCTCTCCTAAGTCTGGCTGAAATCTAACGTGAGGTTCTCCGTCATAATTTCTCAAATAGAATTAGGAACAATATGACAGCGCAGCCACTCAGTAAATTCATCGCGGGCGATCGCGCTTGATGCCACTTGTAATATAATTTGTTCTTGCTCTTCCACAGGTGCAGAAATCTCAAAGCCATTCAAAACTAGAAAGACTTCCATTGCTGCGTGACCGATGCGTTTGTTACCATCTAAGAAAGGATGATTTTTAATCAAAGCAAATCCAAGGGCTGAAGCTTTTTCGACGATAGTTGGGTAAAGTTCCTCCCCGCCAAACGTCATGCGTGGCTGAGCTAAAGCTGACTCTAATGCTCCTAAATTAGCGATGCCAAATCCTCCGCCAGACTGCTCGATAAGGCGCCGATAAAGTTCTAAGATTTCTGTTAAAGTTAGATAGCATTACGCGAGCTTTTGGTAAAGTTCAGCATTCTTTTTGAGGACGTATTCCATAGCATTTTGGAAGGATGTTTCTGGTGGTGCGAGCAAGTTTTCAGCACCCGCAAGCAGTAATGCTTCTAGGGAAACGCCGAGGCGGTTGGCGGTTTCTTGGAGCTTGTGCAGGCGATCGCCTGGAATTGTGATGGTAATGGTTTGCATTCTGTTTGTGGCTGTGACCATACTCTGAGTGTAGCACGTCAACTGTCTGAGCAAAAGTTAGGGTTTTTGAAAGAGCGATCGCACTTTTGGAGATTAAGGGCGATCGCTTTTCAATTTAAGGGGATAGGTGAAGGGGCAACCCACACTCATAAAGGTGAATCAAAACACCCATTCATGGTCTGGATTATTAAGTGCAGCTTTTACTGATGCTAAGTTTGCAAGGTCTTGGAAAGGACTCGACTTAGCTATTTCTGTAATTGAATGTAAAGCTAATGCTAACTGTTCATTATTGCCACTAGCTATTGCCGAATCCACTACGCTAAAAAGAGCGCGAAAATTTTCTGCACGCTCATCAAATGAGCGATCGAGGTACTCCATCATCCAATCGCTCTGGGCTTTAATCTGAGCGATAGTTGTTTTCTCCCATGCCTCAATTTCACGCCGTTTAGTCTGCTCCTGCTCTGCCACCATCTTGTACTCAGTGTAAGCTGAGACAAGTTCCTCTAAGCATTCAGCAGGACTGGTGATTTTTGAGATGCCTCGCGAAACTTCTTTTGCTATCATGTCAACTTGCCTCAAATAGTACCGTATTTAGCTTGGATTTTAGCAGTCGCAGGGTTGAGGTTTCCTTCGCTATCTAAGACAGGGGTCTTCATAATTTCTGCAAGCGATTTTACCAGAAGCGCTACCTGTTGCAACTTACGCACATCTGCATTTTGATTTCGCTCGAATGCCTGGGATTCAAGTTCGTTAAGTCCGACAACAGCACGAGAGTTCAAGTTATTCACCACATAGTTAAGTTCATCAATCCGTCGCTGGACTCTTTCCAAAAAGTCTTTAGCAGCATCAATTTTAGCGATTTCTGTATAGACCTTGGCTTCATATTCTCGTGCTTTAGTCAAAGCTTTTTCACCTTCACCAGCAAGCATGAAGCCACCAATTGCCAAGGCTGGACCAACCATAATACCTCCAAGTACAACTGTACCAACTGCCATGCCACCGCCACCAGCAGCCAGAGAACCACCTCCCAGCCATGCAAGAGTCGCATTCCAAGCTGCTGCACCGCTGAGCCCAGCGATCGCAGTGCCGGTACTTGCTGTCCCAAACAGTCCGATCAAGCCAACTGCACCTTGACCTGCCGCTACTGCTGCCCCAGCAGCTTTAAAACCACCTTTGACAAATTGTTCTGCTTCTAAAGCCGCAGCTTTGTACTCATTAATCTGCTGAATAGAAATGCCTTCTAATCCCTCCAAAAACTGCTTGTCGCTTAGAGAACCACGCTGACCAATACGCTCAATAAATTTGACAAATCGCCCAATTGTACGAATTTTAATATTTAGTTGCAGTTGACCGTACTCTTCTGCAAGATTTTGAGTGCATTCCCATTCGTTTTTCAAACGATTGCAAGCACGTTCATGCTGTTCTTGAGCGCTCTTGCCCCTTTTCTTTGCATCGTTCATGTCGGAAACACCTGCAATACCAGCTCCAATCCCAAGAGCGGAAGCAGCTATAGCAGCAGCACCCAAAATAATCGGGATTATAAAAATCATAAAATTTTCCTCAAAACTAATGATTCAGCAATGCTCAATGAGTCTAGTTATTAGCTACTTCAAGCTAGCTCTCTCGTCATTTTGACTCATTGCACGTAGATCGGGATATTCTACTTATAATAATCTAACTAACCATAGCTTTTATCTTACACTCATCAGTAATTATGTTAGACTTATATCAGGAATTTTCACCCCACTCCGCTATGCCGCCAGCCGACGAGCAATTTACCGAAGCCGCAAACCACTGGGACTTAGAAAACCTCTATGCAGACCTGGCCTCAGCCAAGGGAAAACGCCTCACCCCAATGGAAAAGCTTCACCTGCGGGGGCTTCTGTGCGGTCATAGTCCCGGAGAAATAGCGGAAAAACGCCAAAAGAACCCCAAGGGAGTTGAAACTGACCTATGCGCTACCTTATATAAGTACGTCAAAAGTCTGGTGGGTAAAGGCGTTGAAAAAATAGAAAACTGGAGAAACATTGCTGAATGGCTTGAGGATGCTGGATATAAAACTAAGCCACCTGCTAAATTCCCTATGCAAGACGGTTTATCTGAAAATAGTAAAGTTAATGTAACTAATATAACTTTTGAAAACAATCAAATAAAAATTGGTGTATACCTACAAATAACTGTACCGATACCTTCAGAATTGTCAATACAAAATCTAGACATCAACGATAACAACGGTAACTAAAATCTTGCCACCAATCAACAGATTGGTAGCGTGAAGCGACTAAAATCAGGAAGGGCGATCGCACCTTTACCCGATCGCGCGGACGATCGCACACTGCATTTCTCACAAAAGGGCGATCGCACTTCTATTGTGCTATGATTCGATCGGAGCATCAGTGACTAACAACAATAGCAAGAATTACCATTCAAATTCGCGATGAACTAGCGATCGCGATCGATAAATAGTAGTAGGTATTGCTAGTGCAACGTAACGCATCAGTCATAGATTAGAATAGAATAGAGACAAACGTGCAATCCCCCCGAACTGCCATAAAAAAATAGCCAGCCGATCTTTACCTATGAGTATCACCCTCACCCCCGAACAAGAACAACTCATCCAAGCCCAACTCGCTAGCGGGCGCTATACCAACGTTACCGAAATCATTGCTGACGCGCTACGGCTACTGGAAAAATGCGATCGATACAATAGCTGGATAGAAGAAGTTTGCGCCAAAATCGACATCGCCTCCACACAACTCAATCGCGGTGAAGGAGTGGATGGTGAAACGGCGATCGCTCAAATTAGAGCCAAATTTCACAAAGCTCGATCGGTATAATCGCCAATGAGCCAATATATCATCTCACCTGAAGCGATTCGCGACCTGGACGAAATCGCAGACTAAGTAAGTCGCACGCAACGTTGAAGCAGGCGAACAATTCATCGACGAATTCACTAAAAAATGCCGCTACTTGACACAATTTCCTCTGATGGGACGCACTTATAGTCAACTTCGCCCCTACTTGCGCGGTATTCCTGTGCAAAACTACATTATCTTTTACCGCATCGCGAACGATGGAATTGAAATTATGAGAATTATCAGAGGCGATCGGGATTTAGAAGCTTTTTTTGAAGAGAATGGAGCATAGGTTAGGAAATTTGCAATTCTAATGGATTTGCTCGATACTATTTTAGATTTTGGCGCTCGATTATGACCATCAAAGAACAACTTCTCCAAACCATTGAAACACTGCCTGATGACTTGCTAGCACAAACCCTACAATTCATCCAAACCCTTCAGAATCCCATTCACAAAACTCCAGAAATTTGTGGCGGTGCAGCGCGAATTCGCGATACCCGCATTCCCGTTTGGACGATTATCGCCTACCAACAACAGGGCGCAACTGAATCCGAACTTCTCTATAATTATCCAGGACTCACCCTTCAAGATTTGCAAGCGGTTGCGAACTATTACGAACACAACCGAGAAGAAATCGACCTGTGGCTTGCTGAAAATGAGTAACTAAAAATGCTAAAGTTTTACTCGAATGAAAACTTTCCGATCGCAATGGTGGATTTACTGCGATCGCGTGGCTATGATGTTTTGACATCCTCGGGCGCCGGACAAGCCAATCAAAAAATTCCCGATGATGAAGTCTTGATGTACCCGACAAATGCAGGGCGAGTAGTCATTACAGAAAATCGTCAAGATTTCATCAATCTCCATTCTACAACCTCAAATCATGCAGGAATGGTAATTTGTAAAGCCGATCGAGACTATGCAGGCAAAGTGCAGGTACTTCATGATTTTTTCACCCAAGATACACAGCAAATGGATAATCGTCTGCTTCGGGTGATGAAACAGAATCTTAAAGGTAGTCAACAGACATTTATACTTCAGGAATACCTAACGTTTTCTTAAAAATAATTGTGACTTTAACTGCTGCTGAGATTCCACCGCGATCGGATAGCGATACTGTATAATTATAATTCCCGTCTTCGCAGTTGGTTCATCGCGACTAAGACCAAATAAACCTGGTTTCTCTGAAAAATATTTGCTTTCTCAACTATATCTACGAATAAACCCAGTTTCTAGCCTCGACGCGCGTCAGCCCTGTTTACATAAACTGGATTAACCTATTCTCAAACAAGCCCGTGAAGCGTAGCAATGCCTAGGGAATCAGTCTTTTCTTAGATAACTCAAGACAGAAGCGATCGCATCACCAATCACACATAACAAACAATTAATACCTATTAACTCAAAAGTGAATTATTGTCAACAGTATTTTTTCGGAAATATTAAATCTTAAATAAAAATTGCTACCGACATTTGCGAACTATAGCACTTTGTTCAAAGTATTTGACAATGCTAAGTTAATTAAAGATTTTATAAAAGTGACGCATAAGTCTTTACATTGTCGATCGCAATTTTGTTATTCTATTAGTAAGTTTCATTCGAGCGACTGAATTTTTGTACTCCAGTCCTACCCCTAAACAGAACGGCAGTTTCCACAATGAGAATTTTAGTCACAGGCGGTGCGGGTTTCCTCGGTTCCCACCTAATCGATCGCTTAATGGCCCAAGGACACGAGGTAGTCTGCCTGGATAATTTTTACACCGGGACTAAACGCAATATCCTCAAATGGCTGGACAACCCATACTTTGAGCTGATCCGCCACGACATCACGGAACCGATTCGGTTAGAGGTAGATCAGATTTACCATCTGGCTTGTCCCGCTTCCCCTATACACTATCAGTACAACCCTGTCAAGACAATTAAAACAAACGTCATCGGCACGATGAATATGTTGGGATTGGCAAAACGGGTAAAAGCAAGATTTTTTCTCGCTTCCACTTCCGAAGTGTACGGAGATCCTGACGTACATCCACAAACAGAAGATTATCGCGGCAACGTTAATTGTATCGGGATCAGATCGTGTTATGACGAAGGGAAGCGAGTAGCTGAAACCTTATCTTTTGATTACCACCGTCAAAATGGGGTAGACATTCGAGTTGTCCGAATTTTCAATACCTACGGCCCCCGGATGTTGGAAAATGACGGCAGAGTAGTGAGCAATTTTATTGCTCAAGCTTTGCGGAATCAACCACTGACTGTATACGGCGACGGTTCCCAAACCCGGAGTTTTTGCTACGTTTCTGATTTGGTGGAAGGATTCATTCGTTTGATGAATAGCGACCAAATCGGGCCGATGAATCTGGGAAATCCCGGCGAATACACTATATTGGAACTGGCACAAAAAATTCAAAACACGATTAATCCAGGGGCAGAAATTATCTTTAAACCGCTGCCGGAAGACGACCCAAAACAGCGACAACCGGATATTACTCGTGCTAAAAATTGGTTAGGGTGGGAGCCAACTGTGCCGCTGGATCAAGGTTTAGAGTTGACTATAAAGGATTTTCGCGATCGCATTGAGGGAAACCAAAAGTAGAGACTGGGAGAGGAGGAGACTGGGAGAGTGGGGGAGGGGAAAAATCTTCCTTATTCTCAATTCCCAATTCCCAATTCCCGATTCCCAATTCCCGATTCCCATCTGATTTTTTTACTAGCTTTGAGGAGATTTCTATGCAGGTTTGCGTCATCGGTACAGGATATGTTGGCTTAGTCACAGGCACTTGTTTGGCCCACATCGGCCACCACGTGATTTGCGTAGACAACAACGAAGAAAAAGTTAAATTAATGAAGTCGGGACAGTCGCCTATTTTTGAACCTGGACTGTCTGAATTAATGTCCTCTGCATCTGCGTCTGGCAATCTAGAATTTACTTCTGATTTAGCCGCAGGAGTGGCTCACGGCGACATTTTGTTTATTGCCGTGGGGACGCCTCCTTTGCCTACTGGGGAAAGCGATACTCGCTACGTGGAAGCGGTTGCTCGCGGAATTGGAGCTCACCTCGACGGCGATTACAAAGTAATCGTAAACAAATCGACAGTGCCAATCGGTTCGGGGGATTGGGTGCGAAGAATTGTACTAGACGGTTTAGCAGAACGTCAAAAACCTCAAAGTGGTGATGGCGCTACTGGTGAAGAAGTCGCAGCAAAAAAAGGTGTTCAATTTGATGTGGTTAGTAACCCTGAGTTTTTGCGGGAGGGCTGTGCTGTTTTTGATACTTTTAATCCCGATCGCATTGTTCTCGGCAGCAACTCTCGGCGGGCTATGGATATGATGCTACAGTTATACCGGCCGATTGTCGATCGCAAGTTTGCAGAAAATCCGTCTTTGCCAGAGGTTCCTGTGGTGATGACTGATATCAGTTCAGCGGAGATGATTAAGTACGCAGCTAATGCTTTTTTGGCTACGAAGATTAGCTTTATTAATGAAGTTGCTAATATTTGCGATCGTGTCGGTGCAGATGTTACTCAAGTTGCCAGAGGTATCGGTTTAGATTCACGAATTGGCAACAAGTTTCTGCAAGCTGGCATTGGTTGGGGCGGTTCTTGTTTTCCCAAAGATGTCTCGGCTTTAGTTCACACTGCTGAGGATTACGGTTACGAGGCGCATTTGCTGAAAGCGGCGGTGGAAGTTAACGAACGCCAGCGCTTGATTGCTATTGAAAAGTTACAGCACGTTTTGAAGATTCTCAAAGGTAAAACTGTCGGACTTTTGGGTTTAACTTTCAAGCCGGATACTGACGATTTGCGGGATGCTCCAGCGCTGAATTTAATCGAGAGTTTGAACCGATTGGGAGCGAAAGTTAAAGCTTACGATCCGATTGTTTCTCAAACTGGGATGCGTCACGGTTTGTCGGGAGTTTTGGTAGAAACTGACCCCGAAAGGTTGGCAGACGGTTGCGATGCTTTGGTGCTGGTGACAGACTGGGAACAGTTTCGCAATTTAGATTACGATAAAATGGCGAAGTTGATGAACCATCCGGTGATGATTGATGGCCGCAATTTCTTAGACAAGAAGGCTTTAGAAGCGGCTGGTTTCCAATATGTGGGGATTGGAAGGTAAAGAAGAGTTTTGAGTAGAATCTCTATTTCGTAGGGTGCGCCGAAGCGCACCTTACATTTATCTTGCTGGTGGCCAACAAGCGCGGGTTTACTCGCCCCGACTGCTTTAAAAATTTTCCATCAATGTTTTTTCTTGGGCGTAAACATCTCGTAGCTGTTGCAGCGCTGAGGGAGAAATTACCGATTTCACTGTAGCGACTAATTTACCCCACTCAAGCAAGCTGTCAACTGAAACAGCCGTTTTGAAGTTGTACGTATAGAATTTAGTCCAAAATTCTGGTGCTTGTGTCCGTTTCCAGCGTTTGTACCATGCGACAAAATCTTGAGCACAGGGCCGTTTTACTTCTAGGATTGGCGGGAAATCGGCGTAGCTGACAAACCGACTGAGGCCTTTGGCATGAACATACACCACGTTGTGGCAGCAATCGATCCGGTATATCTGTTCGGGTGATATGTTGAACAGAAGTGCCACTGTTTCTTCGGTGACAAATCTCGATCGCGGATTGACGATCGACGATTTGTGAATAATTTTTGATGCGCCGATCGCTGATGATCTTAGCTGATTTTCTGATATCATTGTAGTTGCATCTGGTGGTAGTAGGTAAATCTATCTCTGCTAAGTGCGATCGACAGAAATAATCTGTCGGGATTAATTTTAGCTGGCGATCGTCATTAGTTTCGTTGACTCCGCCGCAAAACGGAGACAAGCCCCGACTTTTGCCATGAGAGGCGCAAAATTTTCGACCAACGTTCAAGCTCCAAGATTCATCTTTAGAGTCAATCTAAAATCTAAAATCTAAAATCGAATGACCGGGGCGATCGCTTTTTGATATATTATACTAAATCCAAAATTTTGTAAATAGTGAATATGAGCAAAGGCTTAGTCAGATTGCGGGTTCGAGAGTTGGCTGCCGAGAAGGGATGGACGCTCAAGGAAGTTGCGGAGCGATCGGGCGTGGGCTACAGTACGATTAGCAATTATGCCCGTTCTCAGGGTATGGCAATGGTTGACTTTGCAGCAGTCCACAAGTTGGCTCGAACTTTTGATGTGATGATTGAGGATTTCGTGGTAATCCTCGAAAAATAGTTGAAAGTTTTGCCTAAATTCAATGTTTGAGCGATCGACTTTTGATCGGACGATCGAAGTTTTGATGTGATGATTTCAGCATAGGTCGATCGCCCGCAACCAAACTCGATCGCCTATCATTGAAATAACCCGCTTGCAGCCTGAAATTAGGAGAACCGTCAAATGCTAGAAGCTGCGATATTGGGAGGTCTTCTGAAGGTCGCTTTCGATGGGATAGTGGGCACTCAAGCCAATGATGCAGTCAAGCACCTCTGTTTGAAGGGAGTAAAGAATCTATCACGAAATGGTAAAATTGTCAATCACGATTTAGAAAAAGCGCTAAAACGTTCTTTCCTGAAAGCTCAGCAACAAATCGCCTCAGAATGTTATAAAGAATTGGTTGAGCCGTCTCGCAGGGCTTCTAGAGGTATCGTTATTTACTTGCCTCAAGACCGTTCTTATTTAGAATGGCTAGATAAGAAGATTAAGCAGTTAAAATCTGAATTAAAGCAGGTTAACAAAGAAACACCCCCTTCTGGGATTCCCATAGAAGGTTTAGATGAGATAGAATTGCTGCTAAGTTCCAGAAACGAGTTAAGCCAAAATCGATTTCAAGAAGTTGAAAATAAACTGCTGGAAATTGCCCTAAAAGATTGTGATGTCACACTTTATCAAGCTAAATTAACCGAAAATTTGTTTAGCTTAGTATCTGCGTACTTTTCCGAGGAAATCAAGGACAATGAAAAGGTATTCCAGATTTTTACAGCGCAAAGTTTAACGCGGAATGATACCCAAACCGCCGAAACTCACGCTTTGATTGAACAGCTAAAGACTTTGCTTGAGGAGATAGTTGAAAAGAGCCAGATTGCTTACGTGGCGATTGACTGGTCAGCTATTTGCCAGCAGATATTAGACGAGAAAGAACAGCAGCGACTGAGTAGCAACCAACTAACTTTTGGCAACCATGAAATAGATGATGTTTATGTGCCGCTGGGATTGGTGGAACGGCAGAAAGTGACTCAGCGACGCGAGGATGTTGCGGCTGAAGAAGGTTCGGATTTGTACCGGGAAAAGGAAGTTACTCAAAAATTTGAACACAGCGAGTTTCTTGAGCAAGTTATCCAGAAAGGAAGTAGCCCGAAAAGCAATGGGAAGCGGTTAGGAATTATTGGGGAAGCGGGGGCGGGGAAAACAACGCTGTTGCGGCAGATTGCGAATTGGGTAGCGGCGGGCATTTCCGAGGCGATTGTAATTTGGGTATCCTTGGCGGATTTGCAGGGTAAGGAATTAGAATCGTATTTATTTGATAATTGGCTGCTGGCGGCTATTAAGAGAATTGGGAAGGCTGAGGCGACTGCGGAAATTAAGGATGATTTTTTAGCACAGTTTAATGCTGAGCGCGTTTGGTTGGTGTTGGATGGGGCGGATGAGATGGCTGTCGGGGATGAAAATCCTTTGGCGGAAATTCAGCGGCAAATTAGAACGGGCGGCTGTATTCAAAAGGCGCGAATTGTGCTAAGTTGTCGGCAGAATGTTTGGGATGCGATCGGCACTGCGTTGGATACTTTTGATACTTATCGCACTCTGGAGTTTTCCTATCCCGAACAGGTGGAGATATTTATTGATAAATGGTTTGGAACCCCCCCTAACCCCCCCTTGCTAAGGGGGGGGACAAGAGAAGATGGGGAGCAGACAAGAGAAGATGAAACTCTTGCTCCCCCCTTAGCAAGGGGGGCTGGGGGGGTTCTCGCTCAACAGCTACGCGAAGCATTAGCAGCATCGGGAAAAGAGCGAATTCGAGATTTAGTAAAAAATCCCCTGAGATGTTCGCTGCTGTGCGGTACTTGGCAGTCGTTGGATGGGGATTTACCGGATACTAAGGCTAAGCTTTATCGGCGGTTTGTGACTACTTTGTATCAGTGGAAAAAACCGCGCCTGAATTGGATTCAGCAGCAGGAATTGAATGCGGCTTTGGGGAAATTGGCACTTTCAGGGATGTTAAATGAAACGTCGCGGTTTCAGTTTACCGAAAGTGTGGGATATGGGGTGATGGGTGCATCGCAGTTTGAGTTAGCTTGTCGTTTGGGTTTGCTGAATTTAGTGGCGAGGGATGCGGAGACGGCGGAGGGAACTTATGCTTTTTACCATCCGACGTTTCAGGAATATTTTGTGGCGTTAGCGGTTGAGGATTGGCACTTTTTCTTGAATCATATTCCTAAGAATCCGCAACATCCTGATGCTCGATACCGCATTTTTGAGAAGCAGTGGAAAGAGGTAATTTTGCTGTGGTTGGGGCGTGAGGAGGTTGGGAAGGAGGAGAAGGAAGCGTTTATTAAAGCGTTGGTTAAGTTTAAGGTTAGGTGGGATAAATTTTATGGATATCGGGCATATTTTCTAGCGGCTGCGGGGATTGCTGAGTTTAAAGATTGTAGTCTTGCTGATGAGATTGTGTCGCAAATTGTTATTTGGGGATTTGGTTATTTTAATAAGCAAAAACAGGATTGGCGGACATTTATCGATCCAATTGTCGATAGAGCAAGGGAAGTTCTGAAAGAGACGGATCGGGAAAAGGCGATCGCAGCTTTAGCAGAGTTAATCCGCAATTCAGGTGATGAATATACCCGGAGGCGAGCGACAAAAAGCTTAGGGGAAATAGGCAAAGATCACCCTGAAACTATCTCGGCTTTAGTCGAGTTAATCGGTACTTCTCAGGATGAACATACCCGGTGTGTAGCGGCAGAGAGCTTAGGGAAAATAGAAAAAAATAACCCTGTTGCGATCGCGACTTTAGTCGAGTTACTCCGCAAGTCTGTTGAGAAAAAGACCGGGAAGCAAGTGGCATATAGCTTGGGAAAAATAGGCAAAGATAGCCCAGAAGCGATTGCAGCTTTAGTAGAACTAATCCGCACTTCAGATCATAACCATTTCTACCCGCATTACTGTCGGTACAACGTACCTACTTGTATAATATTGGCATATAGCTTAGTGCAAATAGGGAAAAATAATCCAGTTGCGATCGCCGCTTTAGTCGAGTTAATTCGCACTTCAGATAATAAAATTACTCAATGCTTCGCGGCAGAAATTTTAGGTAAGATAGACAAAGATAACCCGGTAGCGATCGAAACTTTATTGGAGTCAATCCGCAACTACCGTGAGAAAGATACCCGCTATCAAGCAGCAGAAAGATTAGCAAGAATCGGCAAAAACAACCCAATTGCGATCTCCGCTTTAGTCGAGTTAATTCGCACTTCACGTAATAAAGTTACCCGGTGGCGAGCGGCAGAATGCTTAGGGAAAATAGATAAAGATAACCCAGTTGCAATCAGCGCTTTAGTCGAGTTAAGCCGCAATTCCCATGAAAGGACCCGGTGGTCAGCGGCAGATAGCTTAGGTAAAATAGGCAAAAATAACCCAGTTGCGATCGCAGCTTTAGTCGAGTTAATCCGCAACTCCGGTGCTGAAAGTACCCGGTGTCAAGCTATAAAAAGCTTAGGGGCAATAGGCAAAAATTACCCAGAGGCAATCTCCGCTTTAGTCGAGTTGCTCGGTACTTCTCAAGGTGAATATACCCGGAGCATAGCGGTAGAATGCTTAGAGAAAATAGATAACAATAACCCAGTTGCAATCTCCACTTTAGTCGAGTTGCTCGGCGCTTCTCAGAATGCCTATCATCGGTGGGAATTGGGAAATAAATTAGAAAAAATAGGCAAAAATAACCCAGTTGCGATCGCCGTTTTCGTCGAGTTAATCCGCAATTCAGGTGATCCAGATACCCGGATTCAAGCGGCAGAATTCTTAGGGAAAATAGACAAAAATAACCCAGTTGCGATCGCCACCTTAGTCGAGTTAATCCGCAACTCAGCTAACCCAGATACCCGGTGCCGAGCGGCATCTAGCTTAGGGAAAATAGAGAAATATCACCCAGTTGCGCTCGCGACTTTAATAGAGTTGATTCCTAATTATCACCCTGAATATTCTATTTTTGACCCAGCAGATTGCTTAGGGAAAATTATGACAGGTAAACACTTCGCCACCGCAGTCTCAGGTTTGAAAAATCGCCTAACTTCGGAAATCTACAAAAATGATTTTGGTCGGAATGAAAGATGTCACGGAGTCATCTGGAATTGTGCCGAAAATATGGCTTACCCAGACTTTTATCAAGCATGGCACGCTTAACCCACCGCTGGAATTGCCGTTAACAGGTTTTGGGCCAAATCAAGAGGACTTGCTGAATGCGGTACAGAATTGGATTGGGGCGAGGGGATAAGTCGCAGATGCAGGGGCCGGACTTAGCCCTCGCCGTTTCCCTACTGCCGTGTCCCTACACATATTGCGTACCAGACCCTCGCCGATGACAGACAAAAACGTGCGATCGACCAAAAGCAGATGCGAACAAAACCTTTAACCTACAATACTATTTCTAGAGATGCCATCACCGAGCCTCCCAAAGACTCCCTCAAACCATGCCCAAGCCAAAAAAGACCCCCCCCAAAACCTACACTGAAATCAACCTCAGCGACCCCCAATACTACTTCAACCGAGAACAAAGCTGGCTAGAGTTCAACAACCGCGTGCTCCACGAAGCCCTCGACCCCCGCACGCCCCTCCTAGAAAGACTCAAATTTCTCGCTATTTTTAGCTCCAACCTAGACGAATATTTTATGGTGCGCGTAGGCGCCCTCAAACAACAAGTACACGCAAAAGTCAGCAAATTAACCTCTGACGGCCGCACGCCCCAACAACAGCTAGATGCCCTGAACAAGCGGCTTTTGCCGATGGTTACTCAGCAGCACTCATATTTTGAGCAAACCCTGCGGCCGAAACTAGCAGCAAGCGAAATCTACATTCTCGACTACATTGACCTCAATCAAGAACAGCGCAATTATTTGCACCGCTACTTCAAAGAACAAGTATTTCCCGTACTCACTCCCCTCGCAGTTGACCCCAGCCACCCATTCCCCTACCTTTCAAATCTCAGCCTCAATTTAGCAGTAGTAGTCAGGGACCCCGACACGCGGGAAGAATTATTTGCCCGTGTCAAAGTCCCGCAGGTTTTGCCGAGGTTTGTGCCACTACCGGGGGATTTGCAGTGGCAGCAGAGGGGCAAATCTCCTGTTTGGACTGGCGTGCCCCTAGAACAGGTAATTGCCCACAATTTAGAAGCTTTGTTTCCGGGGATGGACGTTGAGGAATATCACCCGTTCCGCATTACTCGCAATTCCGATTTGACCGTGGAGGAAGATGAGGCGGAGGATTTGCTGCTGGCAATAGAACAGGAACTCCGCAAGCGCCGGTTTGGAGGTTCTGCGGTGCGGATGGAAATTCAAGCGATTATGCCGCCTGCGCTGCGAGATATGCTGATGGAGGAGCTGGAGCTCGGTGAGCAAGATGTTTACGTCGTAGAGGGGCTGCTAGGCCTCAAGGATTTGATGTCTTTTGTGGGGCTGCCAGTGCCGGAACTGAAAGACCCGCCTTGGACTCCGGTTGTGCCGCCCCGTTTGCGGAACTCGGAATCGGCAAGGATTTTAGAGAAATCGATGTTGAATGCTGAAGATGGTGAGGATATTTTCACCGCCATCCGCCAGGGGGATTTGATGTTGCACCATCCCTATCACTCGTTTGCGGCGACGGTACAGCGGTTTATTACTGAGGCGGCGCACGATCGCTCCGTCTTAGCGATTAAGATGACTTTATACCGCACTTCTGGAGATTCGCCGATCGTCAGCGCCTTAATTCAAGCAGCGGAAAACGGCAAGCAGGTAGCCGTTTTAGTAGAGCTCAAAGCTAGGTTTGACGAAGAAAATAATATTAATTGGGCTCGCAAGTTAGAACAAGCGGGAGTCCACGTAGTTTACGGTTTGGTGGGACTCAAAACCCACACCAAAATTGTGATGGTAGTGCGTCGGGAGGACGATTACATCCGGCGCTACGTCCACATCGGCACCGGCAATTACAATCCCAAAACAGCCGGACTCTATACTGATGTGGGTTTGTTGAGTTGTCGCGAGGATTTGGGTTCGGATTTGACGGATTTGTTTAATTATTTGACTGGTTATTCGCGGCAGATATCTTATCGCAATTTATTGGTGGCACCAGTCAATATGCGCGATCGATTTTTAGCTTTAATCCGCCGCGAGGCAGAATTCTGCCGGTTGCAGGCCGAAGGCGGCATCGGTAGCTGTGGCCGCATTGTCGCTAAAATGAACGCTTTAGTTGACCCTCAAATCATTGTTGCTTTGTACGAAGCTTCGCAAGCGGGAGTTAAAATTGATTTGATTATTCGGGGGATTTGCTGTTTGCGTCCCGGCGTTGAGGGTGTTAGCGAAAATATCAGAGTTATCAGTATTATCGGCCGCTTTTTAGAGCATTCTCGGATGTTTTATTTTTTCAACGGTGGCGACGAAGAGGTGTATATTGGTTCTGCTGACTGGATGCAGCGCAATCTCACAAGACGGGTTGAGGCGATCGTTCAGGTGGAAGACCCGACAATTGCCAAGGAATTGCAAGAAATTTTGGGGGTAATGCTGGCTGACAACCGCCAAGCTTGGGATTTGCAGTCTGGGGGACACTATTCTCAGCGGCGACCGCCTGCTAATTGCCCGGAAGTAAGCTCTCAACAAATTTTGATGGATATGGTGATGAATTAATCATTAGGAATGGGGCATGGGCATGGGGCATGGGGAATTGGTTATTAGCTATCTGTTATTGGTTATTAGCTATCTGTTATTGGTTATTAGCTATTAGTCAACAGTCAACAGTCAACAATGCCCCATGCCCCATTCCCAATGCCCTATTCCTAATGGCCCTAACTGTTAAAAGTGCGCTTGAATTCTTCTAAGAGATCATCAATTTCTTCGATCGCCTGACTCACATCTATTCTCACGGCTCCCAAGTCCGATCGCTCTAACAGCCGCACGAGGGATTCCCGCTTGCTCTCGATCTGTGCTACGCGCTCTTTGATTGTTTGTGCATCCATGGTTTTTTGCCTCTGCTACTATTAACAAAAATATTTGACATTCCCCCCTGCGAACAGACGGAGATTCTTAATTCACCGACCTACCTTTATGGGCAAATCCTTCACTGTTTTTATAGGGAAAGTGATGAACCTGCTCAGGGTTTTTGGGTCTGTGTTATAGTTTGATTGTACATCAAAACTTCCCCCAAACTTCAGCCAAATTTTAGCGCAAAAAAGGCGGACGTTTGGTATCTGCGGGTTTATTTTTCATCATTCCAGCTAAAAATCGCTTCAGGGCCTTCTCCCGGTTTTTCATAAAAGCAGCCCAAAATCCTGGTTGATATTCATCCATCGTCTTGGCTAGGGCCCAGACATCGATCGCTAAGATATTATAAAGCCTTTCATCTTCGCGTTTGAGCGAGTTAATCTGCTCCAGAACCGCCTTGTTTGCTCCAGCAGTTTGTTTGTCTTCGTCTTTAATCATGTCCAAAAAATGGTTGAAAGGGCAAGAGGGTCGATCGCGATCGCCACTCTGTATACTTTGATGATACTGCCGATCTCGATTGCCTTCTGGAACCAACGCCGCGCAATTAACACGGATATTTACCGATGGCGCGCCCGGGCGAGTCCGGCTGGATAAGCTTCTGAAGCTAGAGACAAGACTGTGGATGCACACCGCTCCCGCGCTCATAGATGCTAGCAGTTTTTGCAGGTCTTTTGGCAAAAAAACTAAATTTATTCAAGACTTTTTGACAGATAATAATTAAAGTATATTATTTCTGTCCGACTACTTACCTCACTAATATGTTACGCAAAATTTCTTTAGCAAACCTAGCCTTAGTTGTTGGCGGTATTATAGCAGCAGTCGGGTTTGGAGCCTACTTCACAGACAGACCTACCCTGAACCTAGCCGGTTTTTTTTATGGAATTCCGCTGTTGCTGGGAGGTTTGGCCCTGAAAGCGGCCGAACTCGAACCAGTGGAATTCACCGAACCTACCTCTGCTGAAGTTCTCCTCCTGCGAGAAAGTCAGGCAACAGATACTCAAAACCAAGTCCGCAAAGATGTCACCCGATTTCGCTACGGCCAACCCGCGCACTTAGATGATGCTTTGGAGCGCTTGGGCCTGGCCCCGACAGACGAGGAACGGCCCCTCCTGCAAGGGTTGCGGGAAGTTGATGTTGACGGTGCTTATGGGTTAATTTTAGAGTTTTATTCGCCACTACTCCCGATCGACTTATGGGAAGAAAAGCAAGACAAAATAGCTACTTTTTTTGGGCCTGGTTTGCGCGCACAAGTGACTCAAAATGCTGGTGACAAAATAGAATTGGCTCTCATTAAAAATACTCAAGCTTAAAGTATTCTAAAGTTTTGAGTGCAGAATTTTTGAAGTCGCCAATTAATAATTAATCCTGCACCGGCTCAGATACTGATTTTAGCGGCAGCGTGAAACCTGTCGCTATCAACAAAAGCTCAATCCGCAATTGAGCTTTTGCCCCAATTGGATTTTTTTTAATTAAAATAGTAGTTGAGAAGCGATCGGCAATCTTAAATCTGGAGAAACACAAATGGTTTCGCCCCAAAGCAGGATAGGTATTATCGGCGCAGGATCGTCGGGAGTTTATCTGGCAATTCTGCTGATTCAACAAGGGTTTCAAGTTGACTTGTTTGAAAAAGCACCCCATGCGCGCACCGATGGCTGTGGTATCCTGATCGTACAAGCAGGTATGCAAGCACTTCATCAAGGCAACCCTCAAATCACCGAAAAAATTATCAACTCAGGCGATCGAGTCAAAGTATTCGAGTTTCGCAACCTGCGCGGCGGTGTCATCAATTCCGAACCCGTCACCTACGAAGAAAATGAACTTCCAGGAATGCTGGTACACCGCAAAGCTATTCTAGAAGCACTCCTCGACAAGTTACCCCCTGAGTGTATTCATTTTAATGCGGAATTAGCATCGATCGCCCAAACCGATCACAGTGCGATCGCCCACTTTAAAGATGGCAGTAAATGGGAAGGTGATCTTTTAATTGGTGCCGATGGAATCGTCTCAAAAGTGCGTCAATATATAGTTCCAGGCGTTGAACTCTTCTATTTAGGCGATATCGTCTGGCGAGGAATTGTCGAAGACCACAGCTTCTGTCCCGAAGGAAACTTTTTTGTTTACGTGCGCGGTAGGGGAATTTATGCCAACTTCTTTCACATTGGCGGAGGTCGCACTCATTGGGGTTTCTTTATTGAAAAAGAGCGGACAGAATCCGAAATAGGGAAACTCCAACCTAATAATATTACCATTCCTCCCCAAGAATTAGCAAAACTCCCAGAGGATGCGCGAAATGTGATTGAATCAACCCCTGTGGAAAATATTGTATGTCGTTTTTCCTATGACATTGACCCCTTACCAAAAATCTATAATGGTCGTGTGATCTTAATTGGAGATGCGGCCCACGCCAAAAGCTCCACACGCGCTAGAGGTATGACTTCCGGCTGGGAAGACGGCCTGTCTTTAGCGCAACATCTCGTATCCAGTGCTAGCATTGCAGAAGCATTAGAAAATTTTCAAACTGAAAGATTGCCGATTGTCCACGAATATCAGCGCACTAGCCGCGAAATGAGTTTGAAAATAGGTCGCCGCTAGCCCCATGAAAAATCATCAATATACCCAGATACGCGACTTCTTGAAGAAATCGCGTATTTCCGAAAAAAGCATTTTACTCATCGCGTTTTGTAGAAAAACTGGAGGCTGATTTAATGAGTAACGATCCTGTAATTCATCAAAATACCGTCAACCCTCTCAACTCTCCCGATTTGGATAAAGTTCCTGAGATTTTTACCCGTCATCTTGGCACTTGGAAAGGTGAATATATTAAGACTGATACTCGCGGACATTTTACTCGCAGCTTCTTCGGTAATTTTACCATCTCAATTGAGGGAAGTCACTACAGACAAGTTAACAATTATGAATATTCAGATGGTTCTCGCCTCCAGCTAAATTTTCAAGGTGAATTTGAAAATCGGATTCTGAAAATGTCTTCTAGCAGTTATTCTGATTTTTCGGCCATTGCGTGGGATGCGGGCCAGGAAGTTATTTGCTTTCGAGCAACTAAAACTCAGGATGACGCACTGATTACTTTTGTGGAAACAATGACTTTACTCGCCGAAAATCACCGAGTTCGCAGCACTCAAGCTTTTAAAGATGGCGTTTTTGATGGCATCTCATTTATTGAGGAAATGCGTGTATAACTAAGCCCGCATAAAAAATACCCAGATTCCCGACTTATTTAAAAAGTCGGGAATCTAACATATCTAGCGTTTTCAATAACTAATTAATCAGCATTGGCAAACAAGCGAGAACGAGTAATAAAACGCTCTCTATCCGGCCCCTCCAGGGAAAAATCGCTGCCTCCGGGCCCCGATGCCACGTCTATAATTAACTGCGTGTGCTGCCAATATTTGTATTGCTGCGCGGCGATATAGAAAGGACAGCCGCCTATTTCGCCCAGCAATACGTCACCATCACCGATTATCAATTCGCCATCGGGAAAGCACATGGGGGAACTACCGTCGCAGCAGCCGCCGGATTGGTGAAACATCAATTCTCCGTGTTGAGTTTTGAGATGGTTAATTAATTTTAAAGCGGCTTCTGTTGCGGTGACTTTTGCGAGGGTTTCCATTTTAGAAGAAGAAAGAAGGAAGAAGGAAGATGGAAGCTCGACATCTGCGTTAATCTTCGTTAATCCCTTGTCATGTGCGGTTACAAAATTCTCTTTTTTTAACCGCAGATGAGGGCAGATTAACACAGATTAACGCAGATGAATTAGATCAATTACAGTTGTACGGGATTTGATATGACTTAGAAGAAGCCTAATGCTTTGGGGCTGTAGCTGACTAACAAATTCTTAGTTTGCTGGTAGTGATCTAACATCATTTTGTGATTTTCCCGACCGATACCAGATGATTTGTAGCCGCCGAATGCTGCGTGCGCGGGATACAAATGATAGCAGTTTGTCCACACCCGCCCTGCTTGAATGGCGCGGCCCATGCGGTAGGCGGTGTTGATGTCGCGAGTCCAAACTCCTGCACCTAAACCGTAAAGAGTATCGTTGGCAATTTCTAATGCTTCGGCTTCGTCTTTGAAGGTGGTGACTGCTAATACTGGGCCGAAGATTTCTTCTTGGAAAATTCGCATTTTGTTGTTTCCTTTGAAGACTGTTGGCTGGAAATAATAGCCGTCTTGCAAGTCACCGGATAAGATGTTTCTTTCGCCACCAATGAGACATTCTGCGCCTTCGGCGTGACCGATTTTGACGTATTCGGCGATTTTTTCCATCTGGTTGATGGAGACTTGCGCGCCGAGGGCAGTTGTCGGATCTAAGGGGTTGTCTTGTTTGATTTGGCGGATGCGATCGATCGCCCTTTCCATGAATCGATCGTAGATTGACTCCTGAATTAAGGCGCGGGAGGGACAGGTGCACACTTCTCCTTGATTAAACGCAAACATGACTAATCCTTCCACTGCTTTGTCGAGGAATTCGTCGTCTTGGGCGCAGATATCTTCAAAAAAAATGTTGGGGGATTTGCCGCCTAGTTCTAGGGTGACGGGGATGACATTTTGGGAGGCGTATTGCATGATTAGCCTGCCGGTGGTGGTTTCGCCGGTGAAGGCAACTTTGGCAATTCGGGGACTGGTGGCGAGGGTTTTGCCGATTTCGGCGCCGGGCCCGTTTATGACGTTGATTACGCCGTCTGGTACTAAGTCGGCGATGATTTCCATCAGTACCAAGATTGAAGCGGGCGTGGGGCCTGCTGGTTTGAGCACGACGCAGTTGCCGGCGGCGAGGGCTGGGGCGATTTTCCAGGCGGCCATTAATATCGGGAAGTTCCAGGGGATGATTTGTCCGATGACGCCTAGGGGTTCGTGGAAGTGTTAGGCGACGGTGGTTTCGTCGAGTTCGCCGATCGACCCTTCTTGAGTTCGGATGCAGCTTGCAAAGTAGCGGAAATGGTCGATCGCCAGCGGTATGTCTGCGAGGCGGGTTTCGCGAATTGGTTTACCGTTGTCCCAGGTTTCGGCGATGGCGAGGCGATCGAGGTTTTCTTCGATGCGATCGGCAATTTTGTGTAAAACCCGCGCCCTATCGGCTGGGGAAGTCTTACCCCACTTGTCTTTCGCAGCGTGGGCGGCATCCAGTGCCAATTCTACATCCTCGGCGGTCGATCGGGGGATTTGACAAATTGATTTTCCTGTTATTGGAGACAGGTTTTCCGAGTATTTCCCTTTCACAGGTGGCACCCACTTGCCGCCGATAAAGTTGTCGTAGCGAGTTTGAAAAATCGACTGACTGCCGGATTGAACAGGTGCTGCTACCACCATTTTATTACCTGATTAAAAATTGTTTTCGCGGACGCTTAAAATCTCTGGCATATCAACTATCGTCTATTTTCCTGAAATTCGGTCAAGTCATATACAAAATTTTACATTTTTTCAAAATTTTGCAGTCCCTGTAGGGGCGGGTTCACCAACCTTTTCAGGCTAAAACCAACAATCTCAAAAACCCGCCCCACCCAACGGTAAACACGATAAATTAACTGTGATGAAACTCTCCTTTATGCTACCATAGAATTAGCCGATAGTTGATAGTAATTTTTGACGGGATGGCTGGTTATGCCAGCCAACAATGGAGCAGGAAGGGGCGCTGTAAGGTATTTTCTAATTTCCATATTTTTATCAGCAACCTCAATATAAATCACCTGAAATCGACCACCTCATTGCCAACCAAAATCACCGGCTTAAATTTGATTTATTGCAACTATTACAACTCTTGAGCCGACTCTTCTAAAACATCGATCGCGTGAGTGAGGCTATTCAGAAAAGCTTGATTAATTCGAGCTGCATAACGCTCAATCTGTGGCAAATTGCCGAATTATTGCATCACCTTGATGCCTAGCCGTCGTCGCAAATGGTCACGTTTTTTAAATTTGCACCCACAAAATCAAATCTTCGCAGCGTTTTATTGCTAAAATCGAAAAAAATAGTAAATAAGTGCATTCATCATTATCAATGTGACGATTTTGCATAATATTTATTAGCACCATAAGCAATAAGGGTTAAAACGCTCAATGTCTGCTCAAGGGTTTTATCGTCGTTCACTCCCCGATTCTGCTATTGCCTTTTCCTCCGTAGAGGGAAAGCAAATATTTCGAGAAGCGTTGGCATTAGGAGGTATGGAAGGGTATTTTGCTCTAGCGGAACAGTTTCATACTCAAGCAGAACCCGCTTTTTGTGGATTGGGTAGTTTAGTTGTTGTTCTTAATGCCTTATCCATCGATCCGGGTCGCATTTGGAAAGGGGTGTGGAGATGGTATGGAGAGGAATTTTTAGACTGTTGTTTACCTCTTTCAGTAATTAAAGAAAACGGTATCACCTTTGATGAGTTTGTCTGTATAGCACGTTGCAACGGTGCTGTGGTAAAACCTAACCGTTACCACCAAAGCAGCTTGGAAAACTTTCGGCAAGCAGTTGAGGAGGCGACTACGGCGCCAGGTGATATTCATCTAGTTGTTTCTTACAGCCGAAAGGTATTGGGACAAACGGGTGATGGTCACTTTTCGCCAATTGGTGGTTATCATCCACAGCGAGATCTAGTTCTTCTGCTGGATGTTGCCCGTTTCAAATATCCACCTCACTGGGTTTCTCTGCCGGGAGCATCCCACTTTTGCAATCAGTATAAATACTCAGACAATTGTCTGGCTAAGTTGATGGCATAATAGAAAGCAA
>NZ_JAUBRA010000043.1:0-65215 GCF_036701555.1 Microcoleus sp. Pol10D4 | reverse complement strand
ATTTAACAAGCTCCTAAATTCACTTATCATGCTTTCCTACTTTTGTCAAGTTCTAATACTGTACCTACGCCCTAGTCAATCGCCAGTTATTAGCAATAGTACATCCACAGATGAAGATTCATCGAATTTAGTCTATGGCTTACTTGGGTTGTTATTCATAGCATTCATAGCATTCATAGCGTTTATACCTTGCTTCATTATTTTCAGGATATTTCGCAGCTTATTTTCTCGGATATCTCGTTACCGCCACCGCTGTTATCCGCGCAATTACAGCAGTAACAATTGCAATTACAGCACTAACAGTCCCAATTACAGCAGTAACAATCACAATTACAGCAGTAACAATCACAATTACAGCAGTAACAGTCACAACTATTGTGGTGGGGCTGGCGACTACAGCAGTAACAGCATCGATTACTGTACCAGTAGCGACTACAGCAGTAGCAGTAGCGACTGCGGGGGTAGCTTTGGCGGTGGCGACTCCAACGGTGGCGGTGCCGGTGGCGATTACAGCAGTAGCAGTAGCGACTGCGGGGGTAGCTTTGGCGGTGGCGACTCCAGCGGTGGCGGTGGGGGTAGCGATTACAGCAGTAGCAGTAGCGATTATTGCGGTGGCGGCGACTACAACAGCAGTAGCAGTATCGACTACAGCAGTAGCAGCGACTACAGCAGTAACAGTAGCGACTACAGCAGTAGCAGTAGTAGCAGCGATTCTAGTAGTGGGGGTGGCGGTGGGGATTGGTAATTCGAGAATGGAGGTATAAACCGAGTTTTTTTTAACAGGAATTAGTCCCCCTCTGCGGGGACTTTATTTGTTTAATTACGGCTTCAACTGCCCAACTCGCGATGGAGTAGTTAACTAAAATACTCTTCAACAATTTTCAAAATCCGCGAAGCGGCCAAACCGTCACCAAAGGGATTAATTGCCATTGCCATTGCGTTGTATGCTTCGGAATTGCTGAGCAATTCTGCCGCTGCCGAGAAAATTGTATCAGAATTTGTACCTACAAGTTTAGCAGTACCTGCAGAAATTGCTTCTGGTCTTTCTGTGGTTTCTCGTAATACTAAAACGGGCTTGCCCAAACTAGGTGCTTCCTCTTGCAAGCCGCCGGAATCTGTGAGGATTAAATGACATCTCTGAATGGCTCCTACTAATTCTGCATAATCCAATGGTTCTGTTAAAAAGATTCTGGGATGGTCGCCTAAAAGAGCTTTTAAAGGTTCTCGGACTGTGGGATTTCGATGTAGAGGTAAGAGCAAGGCTGTATCGGGAAATTTATCTAAGATTTGGAGAAATGCGTGAGCAATTCCTTGTAAGGGTTCTCCCCAATTTTCGCGACGGTGAACAGTTGCTAAGATAGTGCGATATTGGCTCCAATCTAAGTTAGGAATGTTGCATTCTGGTTCGCGTTTGGCGACAGAAAGCAAAGCATCGATTACTGTGTTGCCTGTACGGTGAATTTCTCCCAAAACGCCCGATCGCCCTAAATTCTCTTGGGCCAGCTCTGTCGGGGCAAAATGCAGCCTTGTGAGCTGAGATATCAACCGTCGGTTAGCCTCTTCGGGGTAAGGATTGAACACGTCGTCTGTCCGCAATCCGGCTTCTACGTGACCTACGGGTATTTTCTGGTAAAATGCAGCCAAAGTAGCGGCAAACGCTGTCGTTGTATCGCCCTGTACTAAGACGATGTGGGGCTGCAATTCTTTAAACAAGGCTTCTAAACCCTGCAAACTCCGGGATGTAATATCCGTCAAGGTTTGCTGGTGCTGCATAATTGCTAAATCCCGATCGGCTTTTAGATCGAACATTCGCATTACTTGTTCGACCATTTCTCGGTGCTGACCGGTTAAAATTACTTGGGTGTCAAAGGTTGGCGAACTTTTGAAGAGTTGAATTACTGGGGCTAGTTTAATCGCTTCCGGGCGAGTTCCTAAGACGATGCAAACGCGGTGTGTGGCTTCGGGCATGGTAAAATTGGGTAGTTGAGATTTGCGATGCTATTAAAGGCTGAATATTTTATAGCAGGTTTGAATCGCTGGTTAACAAAATTTATTTTTTTAGGAACCGCAGAGGGCGCAGAGGAGGGAGAAAAGAGAGATAGAAATTGGTTTGACGTTGGGTGGGGGCGGGTTTTTGAGATTGTGAGTTTTAGCCAATTATTGTCGGTGAAACCCGCCCCTACAAATTTATTGACATTAGTACATTCTTATTTTTAAATTTGTTATGCCTTATCGTTACATTCTATTTTACAAACCTTATGATGTTTTAACTCAATTCACTGACAACTCCAGCGAAACTAAACGCAGCACTCTCAAAGACTATATTCCTATTCCTAACATTTATGCAGTAGGAAGGCTCGATCGCGATAGTGAAGGTTTGTTGCTGCTAACCGATGATGGACAAATGCAGCACCGCCTCAGTGACCCGAAATTTGCTCATCCCCGCACTTACTGGGTGCAAGTGGAACGAATTCCTGATGCAAGTGCGATCGCAGCTTTGCAGACAGGTGTCACAATTCAAGATTATCGGACTCGATCGGCAAAAGTGCAATTATTGTCAGCAGAACCACCTTTGCCGCCCCGCGAACCACCGATTAGATTTCGCAAAAACATACCGACAGCTTGGCTGGAAATGACTCTCACAGAAGGCCGGAACCGCCAAGTCCGCAGGATGACTGCAGCAGTAGGGTTTCCGACGCTGCGGCTAGTCAGGTGTGCGATCGGGCATTTGCGTCTCGAAGGCCTCCAACCCGGTGAATGGCGGGAACTAACTCAAGCCGATGTGAGATTTTAGATTTTAGATTGGAGAATTACAGTCAACAGCCTTGACATTTAGGACATTCTTGATATCTGAAACTATTACTGCGACTGCATTTCCCTTCTTCCTTCTTCCGACTTCCATCGGACTGAAATCCGTTAAATCCGTTAAATCCGTTACATCCGTTACATCCGTTACAGAATCCGTTGCCGAACTTCCTTCTGCTTACTTTCGAGGCGGCAAAATAAAACTCTCGTTTCCATCCTTATCTTTTTGCACCTGAGCTCCCAACTTCACAAGAGCTTGTTTCGCCCTTTGACGCACCAACTTATCAGTTGTTTGAGCATAAACTGTGCTCCAAGCATTAAACCGCACCGGCACGCTATCGGGATCTCGGCGCAAATACTCAGCAGTTGCTCGAAACATCGGCGCCAATTTCGACCCTTGCGGGCTTCCTTCCACCCAATCAGCGGCCATTTCGTGAGAGCGAATTGAGTCGGGAATATCCCCCAACAGCAGCAACTCATCAATACCTTTAGTTCGCCACACTATCCAGGATTGGGAATGAAGTTGCGGCGAAACGGCAAGGGCCCTAGTACCACGCTCTATAAAGTTAACAGCAGTTTCAGGCTTTCCCTGATAAAAAGAAATAGCTGTGGAAAGAAACAGGTAGATGTCAGCCCACCGCGGGTCGCGCTGCGTAACTATGTCAAAATAATCTTGGCTCAGATCGTAGCCCGTCACATCTCGGGCTTCGTCGTCGCCAAAATACTGCAAAAATTTGAGAAATGTCCAATCTGCAATTAAATTGTCAAATCCAAAACTAGGAATAGTTTTGAGCATTTTTAGCCGCAGGGCTTCTTGCTGCGCTTCTTGCTGTGCAGCTTGCTTGAACTGGGCAGCAGATATTCCAGAAGGCTGCTTCTGCCCCTGAACGCCAACTGGGGACATTCCGCCCAACTCCCCGCTAGACTGCATGGCGACGACCCCCGCCAGCGCTGCTAGACCGATAACTCCATTAAGGAGCAGGCTCAACCACTTACGCGAAAATTGTTCGATTTTAGCTTCCACGGCACTTTATAAATCCAAGTTTTAAATTAAGTTTATTGAAAGAGAGTAATAATTGGTTGGCGATCGACTATGAATCTCGTTAAACTGTCCAAAGGGATGGTGGAGCCTCCACACAATAGTTGAAGTAGTAGTGTGAGATTTTTTAGCAATATAAAATCTCAAATCTAAAATCTAAAATCGAATTGAGCCAAATTCAATGAATCAAGCCCGCAGACGCTTTTCTAAATTACAGGCAGCCCTGTTCAGTGGGGCGATGGCAACAACCGCTTCGATATCTTTACTCGTTCCTGGGCTGAGTCAATCAGTCCGCGCCGAGCTTCAAGATAGCCCCAAAGCTGTCTTAGATGAAGCTTGGCAAATTGTGAACCGAGACTATGTTGATGGCAGCTTTAACAAGACTGACTGGCAAGTGACCCGCCAAGAACTGCTGAGCAAAAATTATACCTCTCGCGAAGCTGCCTACACCGCCCTCCGCAAAGCCCTAGAGAAATTAAACGACCCCTACACCCGCTTCATGGACCCGAAGCAGTATGAAGCGCTGACGAATCAGACATCCGGGGAATTGACAGGGGTGGGGATGAGGCTGGAAGAAGACGAGAAAACGAAAGTGATTACCGTAGTCGAGCCGATGGAAAATTCCCCGGCCCTGAAGGGAGGGATTCTAGCGGGCGATAGGATTTTGGTGATTGACGGCAAAACTACCAAAGGCATGACTGTCTCGGATGCGGCTCAGATAATTCGGGGCGACGAAGGCACGAAAGTCACGCTGCGGATTGCTCGTGAGGGCAAAAGCGAATTTGATATTACTCTGACTAGGGCGAGAATTGAGGTAGCAGCGGTTCGCTACAGCCTCAAGAATGAAGGCGGTCAGAATGTGGGTTACATCCGTTTGCAAGAGTTTAGCTCCCACGCGGGCGAACAAATGCAGGCGGCGATTAAAAAGCTCTCGGATCAGAAAGCTGACGCTTTTGTTTTGGATTTGCGGGGCAATCCCGGCGGGTTACTGCGAGTGAGTATTGATATCGCTCGGATGTGGATGGATACAGGGGCGATCGTCCGCACAGTCGATCGCGCGGGCGATTCTCAGGAAATGCGCGCAAACCGCACTGCAATAACTGACAAGCCTTTGGTGGTGCTCGTGGACGATAACTCTGCCAGCGCCAGCGAGATTTTGGCCGGTGCTCTGAAGGATAATAAGCGCGCAACTGTGATGGGCGGCCAAACTTTTGGCAAAGCTTTGGTGCAGTCGGTGCATTCTTTGGCTGACGGTTCGGGATTGGCGGTGACGATCGCTCACTACTATACTCCCAACGGTACGGATATCAGCCACAAGGGGGTTACTCCCGATGTTAAGGTGGACATCACAGACGAACAAAAGCTGAAATTAGCTAACAAACCGATGTTGGTTGCGACTAAGGACGATCCTTGCTACGCGCAGGCGATCGCACTTTTGAAAACTACTGCTTCCTCGGCGCGTCCCGTGGCCGCTCATGAGGTTCTTGTTCCTAAGAAGTAGTTGAAATTAGCACTTATTAACAATTAGCTTTAAGATGAAACCCGCGCCGGCGGGTTTTATTTTTGTAGTTTTATTTAGCCTCAGATTGCTAGAAAATGGTTTGTAATAACAGCCAACTATTTAATCCTACTATAATACTAGCCACTAACCAAGCTAAGGCTTTCAGCCAAAATGGATTCACAAACTCTCCCATTAAGTTGCGGTTTGAGGTAAACATTACCAAGGGAATTACTGCAAACGGTAATTGCAAACTGAGAATCACTTGACTGAAAACCAGTAAATTAGTTGTACTACCTTCCCCAAACAAGATAATTACGATCAAAGCCGGCACAATTGCAATCAGTCGAGTCAGCAAGCGTCGCAACCAAGGTCGCAGTCGAAAATTTAGAAACCCTTCCATCACAATCTGTCCTGCTAGAGTTGCAGTCAAGGTTGAATTCTGCCCCGAAGCTAATAAAGCAAAGGCAAAAATTGCACTAGCATAACTCACCCCCAGTACCGGAGAAAGGAGTTTGTAAGCATCTTGAATTTCAGCTACTTCTTGATAGCCCGAAAAGTGAAATGTTGCAGCAGACAATATCAGAATTGCTGAATTAATAAACAAAGCTATTGACAGCGCTACGGTAGAATCAATTGTGCCAAATTTAATTGCTTCCCATTTTTTCTCGGAGGTTTCTTGCCAAGCACGAGTTTGCACGATCGACGAATGCAAGTAAAGATTGTGCGGCATCACAGTTGCCCCTAAAATACCAACCGCAATATAAAGCATTCCCTGATTTTGCAAAATCTCTAGCTTCGGAACATAACCGAGTAAAACTCCTCCGGTATCTGGTTTGGCAAAAAATATTTCGGCAATAAAACAACCGCCAATAATTGCAATAATCGTAATTACCAAAGCTTCGATATAACGAAATCCTTTCCCTTGTAAAAATAACACCATTATCACATCTAGCGCAGTGATGCACACACCCCAAACTAAGGGAATGCCAAATAGCAATTGCAGTCCGATCGCACTTCCAACAAGTTCCGCTAAATCGCAAGCTGAAATAGCAATTTCACAAAGTATCCACAGCAAAAAACTAACTCGCGGACTGAAATAATCTCGACAAGCTTGTGCCAAATCTCGTCCCGTTGCCACTCCCAAACGCACGCAGAGTGATTGCAGCAAAATTGCCATCAAATTAGATAGCAAAATCACAGTTAATAGCGCATAGCCAAACTTTGCTCCCCCCGCTAAATCAGTCGCCCAGTTTCCGGGGTCCATGTAACCCACTGAAACTAAATATCCAGGCCCTGCGTAAGCCAGCATTGTACGCCAGAAGCCTTTGCTGTTGGGAACCGGGATGCTGCGGTGGACTTCAGGAAGGCTGGGTCTGTTTTCGGGGTGAGTCATTGGTTTTACCGTTAAATAATTTTCATATTCTTTTCATAATCTCACAAAGGTAGCGGAATTTCATCAGTCGCATCGAAATCCGGCAGAGTCACCGTATATATTAAGTTGTGTATATTTTGAGCCTGAACCGAGGTGCGCGATCGACTATGATGAGGTCGATCGCCTGAGTGACAGCTTGATCGCCTGAGTATCGGTACGATCGCCTGACAGACTCTTTTAAGATACAAGGGGCGGGTAAACCTGCCAATATCTACCAATAATTAACAATCTCAAAAACCCGCTTGACCGGGATATCACGGTTAATAGCGAGGAACACTACCCCCGTCAGATAAAGAATGCCGGCGTTTGTGAATTAGGGTATGATGATTTGAGAGTACGAGCGCCAAAAAATAACACTTCACAAAACGCAGAGCTTATAGAATGTCCTGAATGTCAGTCAACTCATGTTAATAAAAATGGTCATAAAAAAGGTAAACAGAATTATATTTGTGTCGGTTGTGGTAGACAATTTATAGAGGGCTATCAACCTCATAAAGGTTATTCTGAAGATGTGAAACGTGAATGTCTCAAAATGTATGTCAATGGCCTGGGTTTTCGAGCAATTGGGAGAGTCAAAAATGTGCATCATACGACAATCATTAATTGGGTCAAACAAGTAGGAAAACTCTTGTCAGATTTTTATGAGGCAGAAATAACTCCACAAGTGGGAGAATTAGATGAATTAGAGACATTTGTTGGCTCAAAAAAAACTTGCACCAGGTTATGGACCGCAGTAGACCATTTTAAACCAGGTATTATAGGATGGGTTTTAGGCGGCCATAGTGCCAAAACCTTTGAACCACTATGGGAGATTGTTAATAAATGGAAATGCAATTTTTATGTGACAGATGGATGGAAAGTTTACCCAAAGTTTATTCCCGATGGAGATCAGATTATTAGCAAAACATATATGATAAGAGTTGAGGGTGAGAAGACAAGATTAAGGCATTATTTGGCTCGCCTAAAACGAAAAAGTCTTTGTTATTCTAAATTAAACAGCAAGTTGCTAAGATATTCAATTCAGTTACTAATTCACTATCTAAAATTTGCAGATGTTCCAGTTCCGTATCAAAATCAAATAAATCATTTTCGCTTGTCTGCGATCGCACTATAAGTTTATCATACCTTGATTCAGCAAAGTTGATTAAAAAAGGGGCAACTCGCGTCGCCCCTCATCTATTTAAGCAACTGTAAAATTACACTTCCACAGCAATCTTTTGTTCCGAAGCCTCCGGCGAATTCGCTTCACTTGGCGGCACAACTTGCCAGAACTTAGGCAAATATTCCGACCAATTTGCTAAAATCTTCTCAGCTTTCTTGCTGCCAGTTCGATCGCACTGAGCCTCAATCAACTCCTTCAATTGCGCCTCCCCAGCCGCCGTACAAACCCGCTGCATCTTCACAATCTCCCCGTTGACATGAGCCGGGAAACTGCCATCTTCATCGAGGAAATAAGCCAAGCCGCCAGTCATTCCAGCGCCGACGTTGCGGCCGACTTTTCCTAACACGACGATCGCGCCGCCAGTCATGTACTCGCAGCAGTGATCGCCCGCACCTTCAATCACAGCTTTCGCCATCGAGTTACGCACCGCAAACCGTTCGCCAGCTTTACCCGCAGCCAACAGAGTTCCGCCCGTCGCACCATACAAACAAGTGTTACCGACGATCGCATTTTCAGAAGCATCATAAGTCGCACCAGCCGGCGGTGCGATCGCGATTTCGCCGCCGTGCATTCCTTTACCAACGTAGTCATTGGCTTGGCCTGACAGTACCAGCGTCATCCCCGGCAAATTGAACGCGCCGAAGCTTTGGCCCGCGCTACCAGTGAAGTTGAGGGTGATTTGACCGCTAAAGCCGGTGTTACCGTGTTGCTGTGCGATCGCACCACTGATTCTTGCGCCTACAGTGCGATCGGTATTCACCAATTTTACATTCTTGCTAACAGTGCCGTGATTGGCGATCGCACTTTGAATCTCAGCATCCGCCAGCAAATCGTCGTCTAACACAGGCCCGTTGGTGTTTACGTCGCCGTGGATCAAGAAAGCTCGATCGCTCTTAGTATCCGGTAACTTCGTCAAACAATCCAAATTAATCGCTTGAGTTTTAGTTAGTTTCACCCCATCGCGCATTTTCAGCAAATCCGCACGGCCGATGATATCTGCGATCGACTTATAACCCAATTTCGCCAACAAACTCCGCACTTCTTGTGCTACGAAATAGAAGAAATTAACAACGTGTTCCGGCGTTCCGGGGAACCGTTTCCGCAAGTGTTCTTGTTGAGTAGTCACACCCACCGGACAACTATTCATGTGGCAAACGCGAGCCATAATGCAGCCTTCTGCAATCATTGCCACCGTGCCGAAACCGTACTCTTCGCCACCCATCAAAGCGCCTACAATCACGTCCCAGCCGCTTTTAAAGCCACCGTCAACGCGCAGCAAAACTCGATCGCGCAATTTATTTTCCATCAGCACCCGGTGAACTTCTGTCAATCCGAGTTCCCACGGAGAACCTGCGTGCTTAATCGAACTCAATGGAGAAGCACCAGTGCCGCCATCGTGACCGGAAATTTGAATCACATCAGCATTTGCCTTGGCGACACCAGCGGCTACAGTCCCGATGCCGACTTCCGACACCAACTTCACCGAAACTCCTGCTTTCGGATTGATTTGGTGCAAGTCAAAAATCAACTGCGCCAAATCCTCGATCGAATAAATGTCGTGGTGAGGAGGAGGCGAAATCAGCGTCACACCCGGTTTCGATCGGCGCAAATAAGCAATATACTCGCTTACTTTCGGCCCCGGCAATTGACCGCCTTCACCCGGTTTCGCACCTTGTGCGATTTTAATTTCAATTTGTTGGGCGTTCATCAGGTACTCAGGAGTCACGCCGAAACGTCCCGAAGCTACCTGTTTGATTGATGAAGAAGCTGTATCGCCGTTCTGCAAACCTTTCAAGTGAGGTAGCGTTTGTGACAAACCGGCTGCGCTCACATCGTTTAGCACTTTGTAGCGCACCGGGTCTTCGCCGCCCTCGCCGGAGTTGGATTTGCCGCCGATGCGGTTCATCGCAATCGCTAGCGTTTCGTGGGCTTCCGGGGACAAAGCGCCGAGGGACATACCGCCGGTGGCGAACCGCTTGACAATATCTGCTACAGATTCTACATCTTCGATCGCAATGGGAGGGCGATCGCTCTGGAAATCGAGCAAATCCCGCAAAGCCGTTACCGGGCGATTTTCGAGCTGTTGCTTGTAAACCTCGTAGTGATCGTAAGCCGTTTTTGCCTCAGTGCGATCGTCCCCGCTCGCGCCAAGGACTGAATTACCGTTACCGTTGCTTCCTTCTTCCTCTTGCCTTCTTCCTTCTTCCTTCTTTCTTTTTCCTTCGTTAAAAGTAGTCACAGCCTTGTGCAAAGCCTTCGCCATTTCCGGGCTGTTCATGTGATATTCACCGCCCCGGCGGTACTGCACAAAGCCGTAATTTTCCAGCTTTTTGAGGTGCAATTCTGGGAAAGCCTGACTGTGGAAAGACATTACCTCGTTAGCCAGTTCCGCCACACTCAAACCGCCGATGCGGGAAACAGTGCCTTTGAAACCCAAATCGAGCAAATCGCCGCCAATGCCGATCGCCTCAAAGATTTGCCCTCCTTGATAGCTAGACAGCAGCGAAATCCCCATTTTCGACATAATCTTCAGCAAGCCGTTTTCCACCGCTGTGCGGTATCTAGCTTGAGATTGTGTCACGGTAATATTGGGAACTTTGCCGTGCTGCATCAAGTTTTGAGTCTTGG
The DNA here is from genome assembly GCF_036701555.1 of Microcoleus sp. Pol10D4. Classification (NCBI taxonomy): domain Bacteria; kingdom Bacillati; phylum Cyanobacteriota; class Cyanophyceae; order Oscillatoriales; family Microcoleaceae; genus Microcoleus; species Microcoleus sp. Pol10D4. The sequence goes on along the minus strand of NZ_JAUBRA010000043.1, from coordinate 54,648 downwards.
CGTCAGACCACCAGGCGCGCACGCTTTCCAATGCCAAGTAAGGGCAAACAGCCACCGCCCCGTAACCGAGCAAACAAGCGAAGTGGTGAGTGCTCCAGCACTGGGCCGTATCGACAACCAGCGAAGTTTGCATCCGCAGCCCGACGCTAATTAAGTGGTGGTGAACCGCGCCAACTGCCAGGAAGGGCGGAATGTAAGTATATTCAGCACTCAATCCCACAGCAGAAGATACATCTCCTTCTTCCTTCTCCCCTCTTCCTTCTTCCTTCTTCCTTCTTCCTTCTTCCTTCAAAGCTCGATCGCTCAAAATCAGAATTCTCGAACCCTCGCGCACCGCTTGAGCCGCCTCTTGACAAAGTTGCTCGACTGCGGTTTTCAAACCTCCAGGCCCGGCAGCAATTTTGTAAAGCGTTGACAATTCGGTAGCCGGGAAAGACTTTTGCTCTTTCAAGAAATACAGTTCAGCGTCGTTGAGTACGGGGGAATCAATTTTCAGCCGCTTGGCATTTTCCGGCACTGCTTGCAGTAAATTGCCCCGCAGACCCACACTCATCGTCAGCGACATCACCATCCCCTCGCGCAGGGGGTCAATCGGCGGATTTGTCACTTGAGCGAACCGCTGTTTGAAATAGTTGTACAGCAACTGAGGCTTTTCTGACAACACAGCTAAGGGAACGTCGTCGCCCATGCAGAAAGTCGGTTCTTTCCCAGAGCTCGCCATCTCGACGATCACCATGTCCAAATCTTCGGCCGTGTAGCCGAAAGCAGTTTGGGTGGCCAACAGCGTTTGCGAGTCGAGGGTTGCGGTTTCCGCAAAAGGCTGCGGCTGCAAGATTTCGCGGTTTTGTTTCAGCCATTCGCCGTAGGGATGCCGCTTAGCAATGCGCTGCTTGAGTTGCCAATTTTTGAGAATTTCGTTGGTTTGCAGGTCAACTGCAATCATTTGTCCGGGCCCCAAACGGCCTTTTTCGACAATATCTGCTTCGGGAATATCGACAACTCCGGCTTCGGAAGCCACAATTACCAAACCGTCTTTAGTAATGCAGTAGCGGGCCGGCCGCAAACCGTTGCGATCGAGCGTAGCACCTACTTGTTTGCCGTCGCTGAACACCAGCAGTGCCGGGCCGTCCCAAGGTTCTTGAATGCCGCTGTAATATTCGTAAAAATCGACAATTTCTGGATAAGGAGCCAAATCCGGCTGATTTTTGTAGGCTTCGGGCACCATAATTGTCAGGGATTCTAGGGGGGTGCGGCCGGAGTGCACCAACAATTCCATCACGTTGTCCAAGTTTGCCGAATCGCTGCTTTCGGATTTGACAATTGGGTTGAACGTGTCGATGTCCGCTTGACTCCAATTCGGGTGAGCTAAATTGGCTTGCCGCGCCGTCATCCAGGTAAGATTGCCCAACAGCGTGTTAATTTCCCCGTTGTGTCCCAGCAAGCGCATCGGCTGGGCTAAGTGCCAGCGGGGCATCGTGTTGGTACTGAAGCGCCGGTGATAAACGGCAAAGGAGCTTTTATAAGCGGGATTTTTCAGGTCTTGGTAAAATTCTGCCAGTACGGCCGATCGCACCATGCCTTTATAGACGATCGTGCGGCAAGAGAAAGAGCAAGTATAAAATTCTCGGCGGGTGAAGTTGGGGCGATTTGACAGGGCGTGTCCGATCGTGCGGCGCGCCAGAAATAGGTTTCTGTCGAGTTCGTCTCCGGCTAAGTGCGGTGAACTGACTATTACTTGTTCGATTTGAGGTTGATGTTCTAGCGCTTGCTCGCCCAAAACCGACGGTACAATGGGAACTTTGCGCCATCCCACAACTGTTAGCCCGCGATCGGTCAGAACTTGCTCAACCACCTGCCGCGCTATAGTTGCTTGAAATTTATCTTGAGACAGAAACAGCATTCCCACGCCGCAGTTTTCCCGCGCCGGAGGCACAATTCCTTGTTCGGCAAACCAAGCATCCAGCAATTCCCAAGGAATCGCGGTCATTAAACCCGCACCGTCGCCGGAATCTTGGTCGGCGCTGCAACCGCCACGGTGTTCTAAACAAGTTAAAGCTGGGAGTGCTTTTTCAATAATCGAGTGGGTCGCTTCGCCGCTTTGGTTGGCAATAAACCCCACACCGCAGGCATCTCTTTCTTCCACTAACCAGCTTTGGCCGGCATAGGGAGTTCCTCGCTCAGTCTGATGCACGTTTCTGTTTGGATCGATCGTGTTACCCATGTTAATTGAATGTTATTTCCGTGATTGTGTGGTTGATGCGTTTTTATAGCTCGGAGAGAAGGCTGCCGAGCGGTGGGAGCCTAGTAAATTTTAAAACAGCATATTGGAAGCTGATTTGATAAAAATTTACGTCGATGCTGCCTGTACTTAGCACTGAAACCCTGTTTGCAGATTTTAAATTATCTCGCTCGCATCGTCTCGGAGATGTCTCCTAGAATACCCTGCTGTTAAAAAGCAGTGATTCTTTGGGAAATCGCCGCCCTGCAAATAGATACATTGCTGGCGATTCCCTACGGGATAGCTGCGCTTCACGAGTTTTTTGTGTGTGTTTTTCCTGAGTCCGCAAGGGTAGCCTTGCAGCGAACACAGGTAGATAGTAACTTTAGCGTTATTTTGCTTGCTGCGCTGTTGAGTTGCTTTCGTCAGCGCCTGCAGACACAAAACCCACCTGCCGGCTCAGTCGGTAGGTGCAATGTAGCAGCGCGGTTCACAACTGGTGAAACTTGTCTTATTGTGCAGTCAACTCTCGGGCCGCGAACATCAATTCTATCAAGAAACTGATAAAATTTCACCCATTACAGTCAGAGTTGGGGTGCAAGTCTTATAAGCGATCGTCCAGAACCCAGGCTAAGATGCCTAGCAGAAAAAGGTTGACAGTTTTCCCTAAGCCTATTTTGTATTTTTTTACCCACAAACGTTTTTGACACTCTCCGGTCTACAGACGCGCTTGATTCTTGATTCGTTGAGGCGATTTGCTGATGCAGGATTTCTAACCGTAACCCTGTCTGAATTAAATACTTGGTCTAAGTATTCAAATCAGACATTGAACTAATACCAAGACGCATCGTTAATTAACTTAGCTAGGCAAGAATTTTTCCCCCTATTTTTTATCCTATTAATTAGATTCTTAACTTCCTCTTCAATGAACGGCTGTCATTCAATCAGCGTTATACTCCTTCATTTTCTACTTAGCCTCAACTCCTGTATCAATATCTCTTACCTAAAATATTAAGTCTTATTTTTAAAATGGCGTTTTCATAATTTGAGGTACAAAGTAGATTAAACTAAGTATAGTTAATCAATAGCACGGCCGATAGAGCGAAAATAGTAGATAGTAACTCTAAAAAGCTTCAGGCTTGACAGAAGCAGTAGGAATACGTAGATATGGCTAGCATAACAAATATTTTTCGAGGATATCAGATTAACGAGCAAATATACGCAGGCAATCGAACTCTAGTTTATCGTGCCCGTCGGTCTTCCGATCAGCAGCCCGTAGTGATAAAACTGCTGCGAAATGACTTTCCCCGCTTCCACGAACTGGTTCACTTCCGCAATCAGTTTGTCATTACTAAAAACTTAGAGATACCCGGCACTGTCAAGGCATACAGCCTGGAAACTTACCATAACCACTATGCTCTGGTGATGGAAGACTTTGGCGGAATTTCCTTAAATAGCTACCTCGCTAGTTTAGTGTTCGCCAGCAAGGAACCTCTGGAAGGCTTGCCCATTAACGAGTTTCTTCCCATTGCAATTCAAATTGCCAACTCGCTTGATGGACTTTATCGCCACCACATCATCCATAAAGACCTCAAACCGGCGAACATTTTAATTAACCCTGTCAGCAAACAAGTTAAGTTGATTGACTTCAGCATCGCTTCTCTGTTGCCGCGCCAAACCCAAGAAATTCAAAATCCCAACCTCCTCGAAGGCACTTTACCTTACATATCTCCCGAACAAACTGGGCGAATGAACCGAGGCATTGATTACCGCACAGATTTCTACTCTCTGGGAGTTACATTCTACGAACTGCTCGCGAGACAGTTGCCTTTCCAAAGCGAAGATCCGATAGAGTTAGTACACTGTCACCTTGCCAAGCAGCCTATTCCAGTTCATCACCTCAACAATAACGTTCCATTGGTCCTATCTGAAATTGTTAGCAAACTGATGGCGAAGAATGCTGAAGATAGGTATCAAAGTGCGATCGGACTCAAGTTTGATTTGGAAACTTGTTTGTACCAGTGGCAACAAACTGGAGAAATCGCCTCTTTTAAACTAGGGCAGCGAGATTTGTGCGATCGCTTCATCATTCCCGAAAAATTATATGGTAGAGAGATCGAAGTATTCTCCCTAGTGACAGCCTTCGATCGCGTGAGTGCAGGAAGCGCGGAAATGATGCTGGTGGCTGGCTTCTCAGGCATTGGCAAAACCGCCGTTGTCAACGAAGTTCACAAACCCATTGTCGCAGCTAGAGGCTACTTCATCAAAGGCAAATTCGACCAATTTGGACGCAGCCAACCCTTCTCAGCTTTTGTACAAGCTTTTCGCGATCTAATGGGTCAATTGTTGAGTGAAACCGACGCTAAAGTTGAGCAGTGGAAAACTCAAATTATGACAGCATTGGGCGAGAATGCTCAGGTAATCGTTGAGGTAATTCCTGAACTAGAACGGATTATCGGAGAGCAACCACCCGCACCAGAACTTTCGGGCAGTGCTGCCCAAAATCGCTTCAATCGGTTATTAGAGAAGTTCATTCAACTCTTCGCCACCCAAGAACATCCCCTCGTCATCTTCTTAGACGACTTGCAATGGGCCGACTCAGCCTCATTGAACTTGATTCAACTTTTGATGAGCGATCGCGATCGGCACTATCTCTTATTAATTGGAGCGTATCGAGATAACGAAGTCAGTCCCGTACACCCTTTAGTGCTGACATTATCCGACATTCAACAAACCGGAGCTACGGTAAACACCATTACCCTCGCACCGCTCGATTGCTTCAATTTGAATTGCTTGATTGCCGATACTTTAGTTTGTTCTAGAGCGTTGGCTATGCCCTTAACAGAACTGATCGATCAAAAAACCCAAGGTAATCCGTTTTTTAGCACGCAATTTCTCAAATCTTTGCATGAAGATGGGCTAATTACCTTTAATTTTGAGGAGCGGTATTGGCAGTGCGATCTCGCCACAGTGAGAACCTTAGCCCTGACAGATGATGTTGTAGAGTTCATGGCGCTTCAATTGCAAAAGTTGCCACTCGATACGCAAGAAGTTTTAAAGTTAGCTGCCTGCATTGGCAACGAATTCGATTTGGCAACGCTGGCGGTAGTTTGTGAAAAATCTTCGTCCGAGACGGCAGCAAATTTGTGGCCAGCTTTGCAAGCAGGGTTGATTCTCCCACTGACTGAAGTTTATAAGTTTTTTACTTCAGACGAGTTTGAATTCAGAAATCAGGATGCAGAAGGAGAAAGCAATACTTCTGACTCGTGGTTCCAGAATTCCGACTCCTGTTATTACAAATTTCTGCACGATCGCGTACAGCAAGCAGCTTACGTTTTGATCCCAGAATCTCATAAACAATCCACTCACCTCAATATTGGTCAACTTTTGTTGACTAATACTCCAACAACCGAAAGGGAAGAGAAAATTTTTAATATAGTCAACCAGTTCAATTATGGTGTTGATTTAATTACGGAGCCAACCGAGCGTTACCAACTGGCTGAGTTGAATTTGATCGCGGGACGCAAGGCGAAGACTGCTACTGCTTATGCTGCAGCACGCAAATATTTAAGTTTTGGCAGGCAAATCCTAGCTGCCGATAGCTGGCAAACTCACTATGAAACAGCCCTGGAACTGCACGTATTAGCGGCAGAAACTGCATACCTGAGCTATGATTTTCAGGAAATGGAGGAATTAGCAGCTTTAGTCTTGCACAATGCCAGAACGCTGCTGGATAAGGTCAAAGTTTATGAAATCGAGCTTTCTGCTTGTACGGCGCAAGTCAAACCTCAACAAGCCGTTGAAATGGGCTTAGCAGTTCTCAAACTCTTGGGAATCTGTTTTCCAGAAAATCCTACACCTGCAGATATTCAGCAAGGACTAGAGCAAACCGCGTCACTTTTTGCAGGTAAAAAAATCGCGGATTTTATTGATTTGCCAGAAATGGAAAATCTCCAAAAGCAAGCAGCCTTGCGAATTTTATCAGCTATAGTTTCTCCAGCCTACATCACTGCTCCACTTCTCCTGCCACTGGTTATTGTCGAAATGGTTCAGTTGTCGGTTAGTTATGGGAATGCTCCCTTATCTGCTTTTGCTTACGGCTTGTATGGATTGGTATTAAGCGGTGTAATTCAAGACATTGAAACAGGGTTTGAATTTGGGCAGTTGGCGTTAAATATTGTGGATTTATTTAATGCTAATTACCTCAAAACCAAAGTGTATTATACAGTCGGCGTTCACATCATACATGGTAAACATCATGTTAAAGAAACCATCCCTCTTTTAAAAGAGGGTTACGCCAGAGGACTGGAAACAGGAGAACTAGAATTAGGATATTCAGCCAAAGAAATCTCTCAATATTCATATTTAATCGGTCGGGAAATTGCGGGACTCGAAGAGGAGGTGGCGACCTACTGCACTGCGCTGGTTCAATTTAAACAAGAAGCAGCGTTAAATTATACTCAAATCGTTCATCAGGCTTTATTAAATCTGCTGGGGAAATCGCAAAATCCCTGTCAATTTGTGGGAGATGCCTACAATGAAGAAACAATGCTCCCTTTTCACATCCAAGCCAACGATCGTAACGGACTCCACTATTTTTACTTCCATAAACTGCTTGTGTGTTACCTGTTTGGAGAAACCGAGCAAGCTTTAGAAAATGCTCGGCAAGCCGAACAGTATTTAGACGCAGTGACGGGTATGCTCAATGTGCCGATGTTCTACTTTTATGACTCTCTAGCACGGCTGGGAGTGTGTAGCGAGGTGGATTCATCGGAAGAGAAACAAGAACATCTGGAAAAAGTGAAAAGCAACCAAGAAACCCTTCATAAATGGGCACATCACGCCCCCATGAATTTCTCGCACAAATGTTACCTAGTGGAAGCCGAAATGTTCCGAGTGTTGGGTGAAAATTTGCAGGCGATGGAGGCATACGATCGCGCCATTTTTCTGGCTAAAGAAAACGATTATCTCAACGAGCAAGCTTTGGCGAATGAATTGGCTGCTAAATTTTACTTGGCATGGGGGAAAGAAAAAGTTGCCCAGGTATATCTAAGAGATGCTTACTATGCTTATGCTCGTTGGGGAGCAAAAGCAAAAATCGACGATCTAGAACAACGCTATCCCGAACTTCTGGCTTCTATCTTGAAACAGGAAAATGCTCGTTCGTTCGAGAAAGGTACTACATCCCATGAGAATTCATTGATTTCTAGTCATCGCCAAACAATTGCTGGCAGTACGAGTACCACAGTAATAGATTTACCAACTGTTATCAAAGCTTATCAAGCTTTGTCGAGCGAAATTAAGCTTGAACAATTGCTCACTACCCTGATGGAAGTGGCGCTTCAGAATGCAGGCGCTCAAACAGGAGTATTAATTTTGAAAGAAGAGGACAACTGGACAATCGCCGTCCACTGTAGCGATCGCCAAGGCTGTCTTCTGCAAAAAACTATTGGGATTGAGGAGAGCGAATCAATTCCCCAGACAGTCATTAATTACGTCAAACGCACCCAGAAAACGCTAGTTTTCGATGATGTCAAGACTGAATTAATATTTGCTTCTGATCCCTATATCAAGCAGCACCAACCTAAGAGCATCCTATGTACTCCGATTATCCATCAAGGCAAAATGATGGCAATTCTGTATTTGGAAAATAATCTGACGACAGGGGCATTCACTGGCGATCGCGTCACCCTCCTTAACATCCTCTGCTCCCAAGCTGCCATCTCGCTGGAAAACGCCCGCTTGTATCAGCAATCTCAACAGCTTTATCAACAATCTCAGGATTACGGTCAAAAACTAGAGCACTCTATCAAGGATCTCAAACAGATGCAGTTGCAATTAGTGCAGGGTGAGAAGATGTCTGCTCTGGGAAATTTAGTCGCAGGGGTAGCCCACGAAATTAATAATCCCGTAGGCTTTATCGCCGGCAATTTGCAACCTGCTCAAGAATACGTGGGGGATTTATTCAATTTGATTGATTTGTATCAAGAAAAATTTCCCAATCCGGGAGTGGAAATTGAAGCAGAAATTGAGGACATGGACTTAGAGTATTTGCGAGAAGATTTGCCCAAATTGATTGGCTCGATGAAAGAGGGGGTCGAACGCATCCGCAATATCAGTACGAGTTTGAGAACGTTTTCCAGGGCAGATAGCGATCGACCCGTTTCTTTCAATATTCATGATGGACTCGACAGCACTCTGCTGATTCTCAAGCACCGTTTAAAAGCGAGCGAGTTCCGCCCTGCGATTGAAGTTGTGAAAGAGTATGGTAACTTGCCCCTAGTGAAATGCTTTCCCGGACAGTTGAACCAGGTATTTATGAATGTGCTGGCTAATGCCATTGACGCTCTGGAAGAGTCAAATAAGGATCGCAGTTTTAGTGAAATTAAAGCCCTACCTAATCAAATTACGGTTCAAACTGCTCTGAGCGAATCCAAAAATCAGGTTTTGATTCGGATTAAGGATAATGGAGTGGGGATGTCGCCGGAAGTCCAAGAAAACATCTTTAACCACTTATTCACAACCAAGCCTGTGGGTCAAGGAACCGGGTTAGGATTGTCGATCGCTCACCAAATTGTTCTGGAAAAACATGGAGGTACGTTACTCGTGAATTCTTCCCTGGGTCATGGTTCGGAGTTTGTGATTTCTATTCCGGGGTGAGCATTTCGTAGTAGGGTTTAGCGCAATTAGCTCAGTTTAGTAAGAAGAAACATACGGATATTCCGGGTTTCTAGACACCCATGCGTTTAGAAGTGAAATAGTGAGTTGTAAGCTGTGAAACGTAATTTTTTCTATTGGCGTCTAATATTGTCAGTCTCGATTTTACCCGTACTGGCGATCGCCCCGTCTTTAGTCTGGAATCAACCCGCAAGAGCACAACAGGGGGAGAGGGCTGGGCTGATTCATGCTTCGAGAGCTCGCCAGGGAATGAATTCCCTGGCTGATAGCGAAAGTCGGTTAAAACCGACTGAAATATTGACCGATAGTTCTCTTGAGAGAACTTCAGCTATGAGACAGGGGTTTCAACCCGTATGGGACTATAGGTTTTTGGCTCAATCTGTACCGCCCTCTTCGATAATTAGACAAGGCCGCCAAGTGTCTCTAAACGGCCGCATTCTCCCCCTAACTTGGACTCAGCAGCCTGCAAACAGCACTTCTGGGAATTTCCGAACTTGGATTGCTGACGTTGGATTGATGCAAGGTGCGGGAGTGGATTTGCTTAGCAGCGCCGACAGTATCAAACAACCGGTGCAGTGGTTTTCGGTCTCTTTAACCGGCGCTCAAAGCTTAGCAGCACGGGCAACAGGCCCGTATCGTTACTTAGATGTTACAGATTTTGCTAGACTTGCGGGCTGGGAGATATCTGCTGATGGGAATATTCTAAAAATTACTTCTCAAACTGCAAGTGTTACCGGAATTCGGCAAGCACAAATAGAAGCGGGCGATCGCATTGTTGTAGATCTCGATCGGCCAAATCCCTGGCAAGTCAACTTTGTCGATAAACCAATCCCGTCGCCGACACCGACACCCAACCCCCCGGACGACCCCACAAAGCCCGCTATCCCACTGCAAAACCTCCGCGCAGCGCCAAACCTCGAAACACCAGACGACCCGACCAAACCCGCTCTCCCGCTGCCAATAACGCCCGCAGCGCCGATCGCCGGTCAAGAATGGTCGATCGCGATCGATGCCAAAGCCGCACCCGCCATAATTCAGCAGACTTTCTCAACCAGCAAACAATTGCTATCACTAAAAGTCGAACCTGACGGCGTTCAAACCAAAGTCAAAGTGACGATTCCTTTAGGTTGGCGGCCACAAGTTTTCAGCCTGGGAAATCCCAATCGATTAGTAATCGACATTCGACCAGATTCGTTAGTAGAAAAAAACATTGTTTGGGCTCCTGGTGTGCAGTGGCGGCAGCAGTATCAGAATTTAGGAACGGCTCGTTTTCCAGTAGTTTGGTTAGAAGTTAATCCGCGTCAAGCGGGTGTAAAAATTCGACCAATTCTCAGCAATCCGCCTGCCAATCAAGGCACTGAACCTTTATTGCAAACAGCCGAAGTGTCGGGTGTGGCGGCTGCAATTAATGCAGGTTTTTTCAATCGGATAAATCGCTTAGCTTTAGGGGCAATTCGGCGCGACAATAAATGGCTTTCCGGGCCGATATTAAACCGGGGGGCGATCGCCTGGAACGATCGCGGAGAATTTGCGATCGATCGTTTAACTTTGCAAGAAACTGTGATAACTCCGGCAAATCAACCTTTGCCCGTTTCTCATCTCAATAGTGCCTACGTACAACCGGGAATCGGTCGCTACAATTCTGATTGGGGAACAACTTATACTCCGTTGTCTGGCAATGAAATAGTTGTGACAGTTGCGGGCGATAGAGTTGTCAGCCAATCCCCCGGAGGTGCGCCGGGAACAACAAGTTTTCCCATTCCAGCTAACGGTTATATTTTGGCTTTGCGTGCCGATTTTTCCCCTGCCTCTCAATTCACTACCGGTACATTATTGCGTCTAGAAAATAACACTTTTCCTGCTGATTTCAACCGTTTTCCGTACATTCTCGGCGGCGGGCCGGTGTTGGTACAAAACAGTCAAGTTGTGCTGGATGCTAAGGCGGAAGGGTTTAGCGATGCGTATGTTCGACAGACAGCAATTAGAAGTGCGATCGGGCGAACTGCTGCGGGGAATTTGCTGATTGTAGCCGTGCACAATCGCGCGGGCGGGGCGGGGCCAAATTTCGTAGAACTGGCGCAGATATTGCAGCAAATGGGTGCTGTGGATGCTTTAAATTTGGATGGGGGAAGTTCGACGAGTTTGTATTTGGGAGGGAGTTTGCTCGATCGACCTCCGTCAACTGCTGCGAGAGTCCATAATGCGATCGGTATTTTCATTCAACCATAAACCGTCACGTTAAATTGTAGGGTGCGTCAGCGTCCGTTATCTTCTCAAAAATTGAGAATCTCCGCACCGGGGCACCTGACAAACTCTTGTCCCCTCCTTATTAAGGCAGGGCGGCTTCTTTGTATGTGATGATAACGGGATATTCCCCGCGCAATTTGCAGGATCAAGACCAGTTTTTGGCGGTTTTGCAAAATGATGGGGTTCCTGTGCCCGATCGCACTTCTGCGATTCCTCAACCGCTAGCCACAGTTATCGATCGCGCTTTAATTGACAATCCTGAAATTTATTATAAAAGTGCAGCGGAATTTAAACAAGCCCTATTCAATCGTATATCGTAATTTATGGTTCGACTAGCAATAGGTTTTCAGAAACCCGGTTTCTTCAATAAACCGGGTTTCTTGGTATTCTCAATCGGCCATCACCGACAACACATACTCTCCTTGATTTACTGACTGATTTGTGGAAACATCAAAAATGAAAACATCTGACTCAGCACAAACATCCACTGAACTCGGAAATTCCCCATTCTTATTAAAGCTGAGAATTTGATAAAGCCGATCGCCCTTTTTGACATAACTCCCCAATTGCACTCGATTTTGAATCATCCCGCCCGCCGGCGCGTAGTATTTGAACACCAAATTCTTGGGGGTGAAAATAACTTGATGATTCGCTGTTTCCGGGAGAGGAAATCTATCTATTTTCAATAAACCCTTACTTGCTAAGTAATTTTTGATGCCCCGCAAGCCATTCGCCACCGACTCGGTATTCATTTCCATCCCCGAACCTAATTCTAAAGTCCAAGCTTCCACGTCAAATTTGAGTGTACTTCCCAACTCGGCCAAAATCTTCTCCAAAGCTAGCCAAGGCTTGAGAAACGCCTCGTCAAAAGCATCGCCATCGTACTCGTTCATCAAGATTGCCCGATCGAGCAAAAAAGCTTTTGCACTCTCCTCGCGGGAATTAAAACAGTAAAGGTAATCTAAACTTTGATTCGTAGAACTGTGCAAATCCAGCACATAGTCAGCATCCAAACACAAAGATTGTAGCTGATATCGGTAAAGTTCGCTGTAAGGGCGGCAACTAGGAGCGTTAATTTTTGCCAACTCTTTCGCAAAACTCAAAGCAATCGCTTTTCTGTAATTAACTTTGACAGTATCGGCATCGAGATGGATGTGAGACTTAGCAAAACCCAGAATATCTTCCCCTTGTTTTTCAAAATCCCAGAAAATCCGGTTCCAATTTACCCCATCATAAAGATTGTAGCGACCAGGGGAAAAATGGTGCGATCGCTGACTGACACCCACAGGATTACAAACAGGAACTAGCAAAATTTCCCCGCTTAACTGGCTGCTGTCCAAAGACATTAAAAACTCAATTAATTGGTGAATCACAGCATTACCGCTAATCTCAGCGCCGTGCAGGTTAGATTGCAGATAAGCTTTTTTGCCGGGAATCGCACCTTGGAACTGATAGACTTGCAGTGAAAGCCGATCGCCCGAAGCAAGCTGCACCACAGGAATAATCGAAATAACAGGAATCATAGAGAAGGAAACTTGGGGAATTGGGCATGGGGCATGGGGCATGGGGCATTGGGCATTGGTAACTGGTAATTGTTACTAATGACTAATGACTAATGACTAATGACTAATGACTAATGACTAATGACTTCATAGCCGATTTGCGGGCGTTGGTCTAAAATCAATACAGTCCTCTGCTGACTTGCTTTCAGCAAGATTTAAGCATACTTACCCTGCAACCTTATAATAATTCTTGTGCCAGACACTGCCCAGAACCGCCCAGAGCTGGATCTGAAGACCATATTTCCATTCGAGCTAGATAACTTTCAGAGAGAGGCGATCGCCGCCCTCGATGCAGGTAAATCCGTTGTTGTGTGCGCTCCCACAGGCTCTGGGAAAACATTAATCGGGGAATACGCCATCCATCAAGCACTCTCCAGGAAGCGGCGCGTCTTCTACACAACTCCCCTCAAAGCTCTGTCTAACCAAAAGCTGCGCGACTTCCGCAGTCAATTTGGAGACGACAACGTAGGTTTGCTGACGGGCGACATCTCCGTCAATCGAGATGCGCCCATTTTGGTGATGACTACCGAAATATTTCGGAATATGCTCTACGGTACGCCGATCGGAGCAGTCGGTACTTCCCTCACCGGAGTCGAAACCGTGGTGCTCGACGAGTGTCACTACATGAACGATCGCCAGCGCGGTACCGTTTGGGAAGAATCGATCATCTACTGTTCGAGCGAAATTCAACTTCTCGCCCTCTCAGCAACCGTTGCCAATAGCGACCAACTCACAGACTGGATTAACAAAGTCCACGGGCCCACAGAGCTCGTCTACTCAGACTTTCGGCCAGTACCCCTGCAATTCCACTTCGCCAACCAAAAAGGGATATTTCCCCTGCTAGACGAGACCGGCAAAAGAGCGAATGTCCGGTTAGTCCCCAAAAAGAAGGGGCAAAAAGTAGAAAGAGGCAGCATCCCCACTCCGAGTTTGACCGATGTTTTGGCGCGGTTGGACGATCGAGATATGCTACCAGCAATTTACTTCATCTTCAGCCGTCGCGGGTGCGACCAAGCAGTCGCAGAAGTCGGCAATTTCTCCCTGGTTAACGAAGCCGAAACAGCCGAACTCAAACGCATCATTGACGATTTTTTACAGCGAAACCCAGAAGCAGAACGCTTCGGTCAAAAAGAAGCACTTTTAAAAGGCATCGCGGCCCACCACGCAGGCATTTTGCCCGCTTGGAAAGGTTTAGTAGAAGAACTCTTTGGCAGAGGTTTGATTAAAGTCGTATTTGCCACCGAAACCCTAGCAGCCGGGATTAATATGCCCGCTCGCACCACAGTTATTTCCACCCTGTCCAAGCGCACGGACAAGGGACACCGACTGCTAAACGCTTCAGAATTCCTGCAAATGGCCGGTCGGGCGGGTCGGCGGGGCATGGACAAGCTGGGGCACGTGGTCGCAGTTCAGACGCGCTTTGAAGGCGCAAAAGAAGCCTCGTATTTGGCAACAGCCAAAGCCGACCCCCTCGCCAGTCAGTTTACTCCGAGCTACGGCATGGTGCTGAATTTGCTGCAAACACACACTCTCGATGAAGCTCAAGAGTTGGTAGAGCGGAGTTTCGGTCAATACCTGTCTACCTTGTACTTGCAGCCGCAGCAAGAAGAATTAGACCGATTGCAAACAGAATTGGCGGTGCTGGAAAAGTCCCTGGCGGCAGGAGGAAATGTCTCCACCCTGGAAAAAGAGCTCGCCCATTACGAAAAATTGCAGGGAAGACTCAAAGAAGACAAACGTTTGCTGAAAACTTTATTGCAGCAAGCTGAAGAAGCCAGATTTAAGGAAATGTCAGTAGCTGTGGCTTTTGCAGTGCTCGGCACGGTTCTGAGTCTCAAAGGTAAGCACGTTCCGACAGCTAAACGATCGCACACAAATCCTGTACCCGCCGTACTGGTTGCCAAAATCGCAGGTTCCGGCCAAGCACCAAATTTGGTGTGCTTGGGCAAAGATAACCGTTGGTATGTCGTCGCCATTAGCGATGTCGCTAGCCTGCACGCCGAATTACCCCGCTTGAGCGTTGCAGATACCTTGAACCCGCCGTCGGAAATGCCCCTGAGACTGGGCCAGTGCCGCTTGGGAACTGAAGAAACTGCTTCAATTGCTGCATCGATCCCACAATTGCCGACACCGGAACCGAGCCCAGAGGCGATCGAGCAACAGCGGAAAATCGCAGCCGTAGAAGCTAAGCTAGAAACTCACCCGGTTTTAGAATGGGGCAATCCCGGTACTTTGCTCAAACGCCAGCGCCGCCGGGAAGAATTGAAAAAAGAAATCCGCAAAAGCGAAGAAGACTTAGAAAAGCAGAGAGCTCGCTACTGGGAGGAATTTCTCAACTTAATCGACATCCTGCTGAATTTCGGCTGCTTGGAAAGAGTAGTTTCGGCAAATGTAAAGCGAGATGACTCCTCCGGCAGGTTGGTACCCACAATCTTGGGCCAAGCTTGCGCCGCCATTCGCGGCGATAACGAACTGTGGCTGGGTTTGTCCCTGATGTCTGCAGAGTTTGACGAACTCGACCCCCACCACCTCGCTGCTGCTTGCGCGGCCTTAGTTACAGAAGTTTCTCGGCCCGACAGTTGGACTCACTACTCGCTGTCGCCAGAAGTTTTGGCACCTTTGGACAATCTGCAAAAAGGCTTGCGCCGCCGATTGTTTCAAGTGCAGCGCAAGCACGATTCTGCAATCCCGATTTGGCTGGAACGGGATTTAGTGACTTTAGTCGAGCAGTGGGCTCTAGGCGTTGAATGGCTGGAACTGATTAGCCATACGAGTTTGGATGAAGGGGATGTGGTGCGGATTTTGCGCCGGACTTTGGATTTCTTGTCTCAGATTCCTCATGTTCCTCATGTTTCCGATTCTTTGCGGAGGAATGCTTGTCGGGCGATGCAGTTAATCGATAGATTCCCGGTGAATGAAGCTGCAACTTAGAAAATTGTTGGCTGTTGACTGTTGGCTGTTGGCATCTAAATTGTATTTTTGGTTTTTCAACCCAAATGCACCCAGGTTTGTAATCTAAAATCGTTTCCGGTGGCATCGGTATTGTTCAAATGCCAAAATGTCCAAACAGTCAACTGTCAACTGTCATGAGGAATAGATCCAAAATCTAAAATCCAAAATCCAAAATCTAAAATCCAAAATCTAAAATCGATCGATCGCACTTTTTCCTGATTCAGGTTGCAGGGCAGGATAGACAATTGTATGGTGCGGATCGCTCGCTCTTAATTGTTATTAAATTTTTCTTTAGCGGTGTGGTGAGTAATTCTCATATTTATGCAACAAATCAATAAGCCTGATCAACTGCCGGATGCCTGCTCCCAGGCTAAAAAATTGCGCTTTTTCACTTTCTTGCAAAGAGTCTTAATTGGAACTCTAGCGAGTACATTACTCAATCTCTTCATCCTATTTCCCTCTCCGAGTTTCGCAGAAGTAGTTCTGGGCGTTGTTCGCAGTTCCGAGAATTCTCCCGACTGGGTAAAGATTACCACGCGCCTCTGGGAAAGCGGCATTGCTTACAAACCAATCAATCTCGAAGAAATCAAAAGTACGGCGGATTTAACAGGCGTTAACGTGCTGTTTTTGCCCAACATTGAAACTTTGACTCCGGCACAAATTAAAGTTTTAGAAGCTTGGGCCTCCCAGGGTGGCCGCTTGATTGCTTCGGGCCCCGTCGGCCGCAGTTCCCCGGCCTTGGTGCGTCAATCTTTGCGATCGCTCCTTGGGGCCTATTGGGCTTTTCCGTTAACCCAACTGGCAACCCCGCAACCGCGCAGCCGCTGTCGGGATCTGGCTTGCACTACTTCTAGCAGTTGGATGCCCCCAGAACAAAAAAATGCCTCAGTCCAAGGCGGTGTCTTGATTCCGGCTGATGCGAACAGTCAAACTATTGCTACTTGGAAAGATAGTTCAGGTTCCTCCGCAGCCATCGCCACCGATCGCGCTACCTATCTCGGCTGGCGCTGGGGTAGCGACGGTTCGGCAAATTTAGATAAGGCTTGGCTGCAAGCCTCGATCGCCCGCTGGGGAGGCACAATTGCTTCTGGGCCTGTAGCGCCGCCCACTGCTGCCGCGACCCCGCTACCAAATCCCCCCTCCAGAGTCACTAGAAACACCCCTAGTTCACCGCGCAGTACCCCACTGAGCCGAGTTTCTCCATCTGGATCGCTTCCCGATTCAGTTCCTGCAACTTTTACGGACCCTTCGGATCAGTCGGCGCCACCGGGTTTGGACGTGCAGCCAAATTCCAATAAGCCGATCGTCAGCATTGAAGCGTACTTGATGCGCCAAGAACTCACTAACCTCCTCGGCCGGTTTGAAAGCGCCCTAACAGCATCTAATTCAGCCAATACCGCCATCAATCTCAATGTTGCTAGCTCCCCTCAACTGGTGGCGGCAGAACAGGGCGGAGGCGGCCCGGCAGCCAGCCGCCCCCCTGTTCTGCAAGCGATCAGGGGACGGGCGATCGCCCAAGCGCGGCAGGTTTTGCAAACTTTCGACCAACTCCTGCAAGAGAAAAACTACGCGGAGGCGAGATCGCAGTGGGTGGAAGCGCGGCAGTTGCTGTGGGAAAATTACCCGAAGGAAGGACAGCGCGTTGGGGCGGAAATTCGCGCGGTTTGGCTCGATCGCGGGACGATCGTCGCAGCGCGATCAGAACAGGGTTTGGCCGCAGTGTTCGATCGACTCGCCGCCGCCGGTATCAATACTGTTTTCTTTGAAACATTGAATGCCGGATATACGATTTATCCCAGTCAAGTTGCACCGCAACAAAATCCCCTGACTGTTGGCTGGGACCCGCTAGCATCTGCGGTTAAATTAGCCCACGAGCGAGGCATAGAACTGCACGCTTGGGTCTGGGTTTTTGCCACAGGAAATAAGCGCCACAATACTTTAATTGGCCAGCCTAGTTCTTATCCCGGCCCAGTGCTTTCCGCTCATCCACAGTGGGCAAATATTGACAATAAAGGACGCACGCAAAATCCTAACGATGGTAAATTTTATCTAGATCCAGCGAACCCGGAAGCGCGGAATTATTTGCTGCGAATCGTCAGCGAAATTGCCAATAACTACAAAGTAGATGGGGTACAGTTAGACTATATTCGCTATCCTTTTCAAGATGATAATGCGAATTTTACTTACGGTTACGGTATTGCGGGGAGGCAGCAATTTAAGCAGTTGACTGGTGCAGACCCGGTGAATATTTCCCCTAGGAACGGCAGTTTGTGGCGGCAGTGGGTTGAGTTTAAAACTAATCAAATTAATAGTTTTGTAGCTGAAGTTTCTCAGCTTTTGCGACAGAATTATCCGCGCACAATTCTTTCGGTGGCAGTGTTTCCGCACCCGGAAAGTCAGCGGATTTACAAAATCCAGCAAAATTGGGAAGTTTGGGCTCGTCAAGGCATTGTAGATTTGATTGTGCCGATGACTTATGCTTTGGATACGAACCGACTTCAGCGCATCACCGAACCGCTGGTAAATGAACAAATTCTGGGTTCGGCTTTGATTTCTCCGGCGGTTAAGTTGTTGACTCTCCCGGAAGTTGTGGCGATCGACCAAATTCAAGCTTTGCGCGATTTGCCGACAGGGGGCTATGCTATTTTTGCGGTGGAAAGTATCAGCAGCGGGATGCAGGGGTTTTTTAACCGCACTCAAGGCACGCCAGTGCGTTCCACTTCTGCTGCGGAGCCGATTCCTTACCGACAGCCGTTTGCGGCGGCGGCTTCGCGGTATACTGCTCTCAAGCAGGAATGGAGTTTTTTGTTGGCTAACAATCAGTTGCGGGTGTCGGAATCTGAACTGAAAGTTTTGCAAAGTCGGGCGGATGAATTGGCGCAAGCTTTGAGCAAGTTGGCGGCAAATCCTTCTAGAGAAAGTTTAGCAACTGCTAAAAGATTGTTGGGGAGTTTTCAATCTCAATTTCAATCTTCGATGCGCTTGCATTCTGCCGAAAATAGCTATCAGGTGCAAACTTGGCAAAATCGTTTGGAGAGTTTGGATATGCTTTTACGTTACGGCGAAAGGATGGAGTTGAATCGCAGGTAAATACAGATTTTTTGGGTGTGTGCTTGTTAGCTACTGTTTGTTCAAACTGAGATGTTGCACCATTCTCAATAACCCTTCCCTGGGCGGGCAGGATGCCCACGCCACAATAAAATGTACTTGTTGTGGAACAGGGATCTTGCCTGTTCCACAATAAAATTCATCTCTTGTGGAACAGGCCGAAAAGCCTGTTCCTAAATAAGTAATTGAGAATGGTGCAATAGATCAGATGATTTCGACTTAGGTCGATCGCGCCCAATGATCTGTATCAATAGTTACGAAAAAACTCTGAGTAGAAATACGCTATTTTGATATGAATTGATCGACGGTACTGTCGTCAGTAAACTACAGCATAAGGAGAAAAGGAAGGGAAAAGGGAACATAATTTACACTTAAAACTCCCAACAATTACCAATGCCCAATTCCCAATGCCCAATTCCTCTGAGGATGAATATGTTTCCTAAACCACTCAATCGTTTGGCTACAAAAATTATCGGCAAAGCTCCATTACAAACGGTGCTAGTGGTTCCTTTTTTAGTGCAAATTGTCGGCATCGTAGGAGTTGTAGGTTGGCTGTCGTTCCAAAACGGTCAGCGGGCGGTCAACGATGTTGCCGCTCAGTTGCGGGGAGAAATTAGCGATCGCATCAAAGACCGCATGGAACATTATATGTCAATTCCCCACATTGTCAATCACCTGAACGTTCAAGGCATAAAATTGGGGCAGTTGAACCTAGAAAACCAGCAAAAACTAGAACATCATTTCCTAGAACAAATTCAATATTTTGATTCTATCAGCATCATTTACACAGGCAAAGAAAATGGAGAACATTCGGGAGCAATCCGCACTAAGGAGGGGATTTTGATATCGGCTGCTGACAGCTCTACTGGCAATAAATTAGCTCGATATACTGCGGACTCGCAGGGGAACCGCGTTCAATTAGTGCAAATTTCAGCCAATATTTACGACCCGCGAACTCGTCCTTGGTACATAGCTGCGGCTGCGGGAAAAAAACCTATTTGGACTCCTATTTATACAGATTTTTTGACTAGGGAACTGGCAATTACTGCTGCTTTGCCTATCTACGACGATGCTGGCAAATTGTTAGGAGTAGCTGGCAGCGATTTGCTGTTTTCCCGCATCAAAGAATTTCTGGTTAGCCTCAAAATTGGCAAATCAGGACAAACTTTTGTCATGGAGCGATCGGGGATGTTAATTGCCACTTCAACGGCGAGTCCAGAATTCCTGGTGGAAGGTAAAGAAACAAGGCGCATTAAAGCTTCACAAAGCGAGAATCCGGTAATTCGCCAAACTGCACAGCATCTAGATAAATCCTACAATAGCTTAGCTAAAATCACTAATTCTCAACAACTTACTTTTGATGTTGATGGCAAGCGAAATTTTGTTCAGGTAGCTCCTTTTAAAGACGATCGAGGGTTGGATTGGCTGATTGTAGTAGTTGTACCCGAGTCTGACTTTATGGAGCAAATTAACCTCAACACGCGCACGACTTTTTTACTGTCGATTGCAGCCTTGATGGGGGCGACAATTCTGGGGATTCTTACTGCTAAATGGGTAGTTCAGCCTATTTTAAAATTGAATGCTGCGGCTAAAGCTTTGGCGCGGAATGAATGGGATACAAAGCTCACTCTGAATCGCGAAGATGAACTCGGAGAACTTGCCACTGCTTTTAACAGCATGGCCGAGCAATTGCAGCATTCATTTACTTCTCTCTCGGAAAGTGAAAACAGAGTAAAACAATTTTTCAATGCAGTACCACTAGGGATTTTTATTGCAGAAACCAACGGTCAACCTTACTACATTAACCCTACCGGAGAGCAACTTTTATCTCAAGGAATTGTACCAGCCGATTCCGAAAGTTTACGTCAATCCTACCGAGTTTATTTAGCGGGCACTCAGGAAATTTACCCGGCGGATCGCGACCCAATTTTAAATGCTTTGCAGGGTAAAAGTGTAACTGTTGATGACATTGAAATCTCATCGACTGACAAAACTGTTCCCTTACAAGTTTGGGGAACTCCTATTTATGACGCTCAAGGAAATATTATCTACGGGATGTGCGCTTTTCAAGATATTACAGAACGCAAACTAGCCGAGAAAGTATTAAAGGAATACAACGACAATTTAGCAGCGCAAGTTGCAGAACGTACCGCCGATCTTGCCAAGGCAAAAGAAAAGTTTTCTAAAGCTTTCCGTTTAAGTCCTAATGCGATTACCCTGACTAGAATTAGCGATGGCCGCCACATAGAAGCCAATGAGAGCTTTTGTCGGATGATGGGGTACAGTCACGAAGAAATTATTGGAAAAACAGCAGTAGAACTTAATTTTTGGGCTAGTTTGGGAGAGCGCGATCGCATGATTAAAATGTTAAAAAATAAGACGGCTCTTCACAATTATGAGCTGAGGTTTCGCAATAAAAAGGGTACAGAAAGAACGGCACTGCTGTCGATAGAAACCATCGATATTGACGGAGAAGCTTGTTTTTTGTCGATTTCTAGCGATATTACTGAGCGGCAAAAAGCAGAAACTGCACTCCGGGAAGCAGAAGAGAAGTACCGCAATATTTATGAAAATGCTTTGAATGGAATTTTTCAAACTGCTATTGACGGGAAATATATCAGCGCTAACCCCGCTTTAGCTAACATCTACGGTTACGACTCGCCTGCAGAATTAATGGCAGTACAGCCGAATTTCAATAATCAGCTTTACGTGAAATCCAACCGCCACGACGAATTTGCAGCGCTGATGAACGAGTACGGGATACTATCAAACTTTGAATCGGAAATTTACCGCAAAGATGGCAGCATAATCTGGATTTCGGAAAATTGTCGCGCTGTCTGCGATGAAGCAGGAACTCTACTTTACTACGAAGGTTTTATTAAAGACATTACTGATAATAAACAAGCGGAAATTAAAATGCAGCAGGCAAAAGAAGCGGCCGAAGCAGCAAACAAAGCGAAGAGTACCTTTCTCGCCAACATGAGCCACGAATTGCGATCGCCCCTGAACGCGGTCATCGGTTTTGCTCAAGTCATGATTCGCAGTAAAACGTTGTCTCAGGAAAATCAAGAAGATGTCGGAATTATCCTGCGGAGTGGCGAACATTTACTGGCTTTAATTAACCAAGTTTTAGACTTGTCAAAAATCGAAGCCGGACGCACGACTATTAATTCAAAAAGCTTCGATTTGCACCAACTAATCGACGATTTAGAAGATATGTTTGCTCTCAAAGCTGAGCAGAAAAATTTGCAATTAATCTTCGACAGAGACGCAGAAGTTCCCCATTACATTTGTACTGATGAAGTTAAATTGCGACAAGTTTTAATTAATTTGCTCAATAATGCAATTAAATTTACTTCAGAAGGGGGAGTGTCGGTGCAAGTCAAAGGAAGAAGGCGGAATCTACATAAAAACAGCACTGACCAATTGCCCGGTCGCTACTGGCTGCATTTTGAAGTTCAAGATACTGGTGCAGGCATTGCTGCTGAGGAACTCCATCAGTTATTTGAAGCATTCGTGCAGACGAAGACAGGTAAAGATTCTCAGGAAGGAACTGGTTTAGGTTTAGCTATTAGTCGCCAGTTTGTGCAATTAATGGGAGGTGAAATTACTGTTAGCAGCGAGATCGGAAAGGGGGCAGTATTTCAGTTTGACATCCAAGTTCATCTGGTTGAAGCTAGTGATATTGAAAGCAAAAAAAGTCAACGCCGAGTTGTTGCCCTCGAACCGAATCAGCCGAGTTATCGCTTGCTAATTGTGGACGACAAACCTTTGAACCGCCAACTGTTAGTAAAACTTCTCAGCCCACTCGGATTTGAGTTGAGAGAAGCGAATAACGGTAAAGAAGCGGTTGATATTTTTATGGAGTGGGAACCGCATCTGATTTGGATGGACATGAGAATGCCTGTCATGGACGGCTATGAGGCAACGAAACAGATTAAAACTACAACTGGCGGGCAAGCAACGGCGATTGTGGCCCTAACTGCTAGCGTTTTGGAGGAAGAACGGGCGGTGATTCTTTCGGCGGGTTGTGATGATTTTATGCGGAAACCGTTTCGAGAGGAGGATATCTTTGTGGCAATGGGAAAACATTTAGGAGTACGCTATATTTATGAAGATCCAACCGCAGTAAGTGCCGCAGGTTTAGAGGAGTCAAGTCAGGAGGTGCTGACACCGGAGGCTTTCACCTCTCTTTCTCCAGACTGGATGGCCCAATTCAAGCAAAGTATTTTGAGTGTAGACATGGAGGCGATCGCAACTTCGATCGCACAAATCTACACTGTCAATCCCTCTCTTGCGGGCAAGCTTCAAGATTGTATTAATAATTTTGAATATGACAGAATTTTGAACATAATCGAACTCAGCGAGAAACAGTAAATACCCGATGACTTCAACTTCACCTAAAACCAATCGAGCTAATATTTTAGTAGTAGACGATACGCCAGAAAACCTGCGGCTGCTGGTCGGAATTTTGAGCGAAAAAGGCTATCAAGTTCGCCCCGTACCCAATGGCAAGCTAGCATTGTCTGCAGCTCAAAAAATACCCCCGGATCTAGTGCTGCTGGATATTATGATGCCGGAAATGGACGGCTATCAAGTTTGCCAGCAACTCAAAGCTTCTGAATTTACCAAAGACATTCCTGTTATTTTTATTAGTGCGATCAATGACGTGCTGGATAAAGTTAAAGCTTTTGCAGTTGGCGGAGTTGACTTTATTACTAAACCGTTTCAGGTTGAAGAAGTTTTGGCCCGGATAGAAACTCATTTGAAAATTTGTTCACTGCAACAAACTTTGCAAGAAAAAAATCAAGATTTAGCAACGGCGCTCTACCAACTGCAAACCACTCAAGAGCATTTGATTCAATCTGAAAAAATGGCAGCTCTGGGACAACTGATCGCCGGTATTGCTCACGAAATCAATACCCCCCTGGGCATTATAGGTTCTTCTATTAATAATATAGCTAATTTTTCCAACGAGTTTTTAGAAAAGTTTCCTGAAATTTATCAACAACTTTCTGAGGAAAGCAAAGCTTATTTTTTAGCTTTATTGTACAGAGCCACCCATCAAAAAGTTTTATTCACAAGCAGAGAGAAACGCAAGTTTAAGCACCAGTTGACGGCGGATTTGATGGCACAATCTGTTGAAAATTCTGAGGAAATTGCGGATACTTTAGTTGACATGGAAATTTACGAACAAATAGAAGAGCTATGGCCGCTTTTTAAATCGCCAGATTGGGAAGTAGTTTTAAATAGTGCTTACCAGTTTGCGAGCTTTAAAAAAAGTATTAGCCTGATCCAACGAGCAACAGCGAAGTCTGGGAAAGTAGTATTTGCCTTAAAAACCTACGCTCATTTTGATAGCCAACCAGAAAAAGTCCCGGCGAACTTACACGATGGCATTGAAACGGTGTTAACTCTTTATCAAAATCAACTGAAACACGGTATAGAAATAGTAAAAAATTATGGAGATTTACCCCAAATTATGTGCTATCCCGATGACTTAAATCAAGTTTGGACGAATCTCCTTCATAATGCCCTGCAAGCAATGGATTATAAAGGTAGTTTGACGATTGAAACTCGGCAGCAAGAGGCAAAGATTTTTCTCAAGTTTACTGATAACGGTAAAGGTATTCCCTCAGAAATTATTCCTAAAATTTTTCAGCCCTTTTTTACGACTAAATCTGCGGGCGAAGGTAGCGGTTTGGGATTGGATATTGTGAGAAAAATTGTGGAAAAGCACGAAGGCACAATTGCTGTAGATTCTGTACCGGGGCAGACAACTTTTACCGTCTCGCTGCCAATTTATTAAACACAACTTACCTGCAGGGGGCTGATTCCCGGTGACACTCGTCGCTGTCTCTCTGACAAATACAAGATTTATTACAAGAAACTGGGTTTATCTTCGGAAGTCCTATTAAAATAAGATAGGAACAGATATCCTGCATCCTTGCCCGAAATCAATAACGTAAAAGCAACTCATGTCGGTAAACCTACTAAAATTTAAGCAGAGAGGAAAAGATGAATAAGCCTGTAATTCTTTGCGTTGATGATGAGCCTGATATCTTGAATACTCTCAAGATTCAGCTCAAAAAGGAATTTAAAAATGATTACTTTTATGAATTAGCTGAAAGTGGTGAGGAAGCTTTAGATTTATTGGAGGACTTTCAAGAAAAAGCTCAGGTGATTGTGGTTGTTTCTGATTGGCTGATGCCGGGAATTAAAGGTGACGAACTTTTAATTAAAGTTCACCAAAAATATCCTAAAATTATTAAAGTGATGTTGACTGGACAAGCCGATGCAGCGGCTGTTCAGCGGGCAGTAGAAGAAGCAGATTTATACTGTTGCTTGTACAAACCCTGGCAAAGCAAAGACTTAATAGAGACTATAAAATCTGGGCTGGCTAAGTTATGAAAAAACCTGTGATTGTTTGTATTGATGATGAACCTGACGTTTTGAATAGTTTAAAGATTGAACTGAAAAAGGCGATCGGCGATCGGTGTATAATTGAAACCGCTGAAGGGGGGGCTGATGCTTTAGATTTGCTGGCCGATTTGCAGGCAGATGAATATGAGATTGCTTTGGTGCTTTCCGATTATATCATGCCGGATATTAAAGGGGATGAACTGCTCAGAAGAATTCACGAAAGCTCGCCGGAGACGCTGACCATTATGCTAACGGGGCAAGCCGATTTGGAAGCCCTGAGTAATGCTATCAAGTATGCTAAATTGTACCGTTATATTCCTAAACCTTGGCAAAATGAAGATTTAAAATTAACGGTAGTAGAAGCAGTTCACAGTTATTTGCAAGATCAAAAGTTAACTGATGAAATTCATAAGCGCCAAGAAGTAAACGAGGAGTTAAAGCTAGTAAATGAGGCGCTGTCTGCGAGTGAAAGCCGCCTGAGTCAATTTTTAGAAGCTTTGCCAGTGGGGGTATCTGTTTATCATCCCGATGGCTCGATCGCCTATTTCAACCAGGCAGCGCGGGATTTGCTGGGTGCAGACACGATCCCGGAAAGCACTGCGGAACAATTAGCTGCCACTTATCAACTTTATGTTGCCAATACTGATGAGTTGTACCCGCCGGATAATCTGCCAATTTTGCGGGCACTGAAAGGAGAATCTGTTAAGGTTGACGATGTAGAAATCCGTCAAAATGGCAAAAAAATTGCGATCGAGATCAATACCACGCCGATTTTTGACGCTAGCGGAAATATTGTTTATGCGATCGCAGCTTTTCAAGATATTAGCGATCGCAAACAAGCCGAAAAAATACTAGCAGAATACCACCACACCTTAGAAGCCCAAATTGACGAACGCACAGAACAACTGCAACAAGCCGCCTTAGCTGCTGAAGCAGCAAACAAAGCTAAAAGCACGTTTATTGCCAATATGAGCCACGAGTTACGCACCCCTCTCAATTCTATACTCGGCTTTGCACAAATCATGGAACCCAGCCCGGATCTGACGGTCGAAAACCGAGAAAATATGAGAATTATTCGCCGTAGTGGCGAACACTTGCTGGCGTTGATCAATGAAGTCTTAGACTTGTCAAAAATCGAAGCGGGGCGGATGACACTCAACCCAAAAAACTTCGATCTCTACCGCTTGCTTGACGATTTGCAAGATATGTTTCAACTGCGAGTACATAATCAAGAATTGCAGTTGCATTTCCAGCGCGATGCTGACGTTCCTCAGTACGTGCGAACCGATGATATTAAACTGCGGCAAGTGCTGATTAATCTTCTGAGTAATGCGATTAAGTTTACCCAAACAGGCGAAATTATCTTAAGAGCTATAAAGTTAGAAAAATCGGCATTTTTGGATTTATTGGATAGTCCGAAAGCTTGCTTTGATACCACAAGAAGTATTCGGGATTTTTCGAGAACTAGCAGTGATTTTGCCAATGTTGAATGCAGCCATGATGTTGATGATTTAACTATGCCGGGTTTGTTCCTTGTATTTGAAATTGAAGATACAGGAGTTGGCATTGCTCCCGAAGAATTGGGCAATATTTTTAAGGCGTTTGTCCAAACAGCTTCCGGTCAAAAACATCAGAAAGGCACGGGTTTAGGATTGAAGATCAGCCGTCAATTTGTCCGCCTGATGGGAGGAGAAATTGTCGTAGAAAGTCAACTGGAACTCGGTACCACTTTTAAATTTGAAATTCCAGTCGGTGCGGTTTATCCTGCTGAGCTTCCAGATCCGGAAATTAACCGCGAAGTTAGTGGGTTGGAACCCAATCAACCGTGCTATCGGATTTTAATTGTGGACGATCGCGAAGACAACCGCCAACTTTTAGTCAAAATGCTTTCTCCTTTGGGTTTCGGGGTGGAACAAGCCACCAACGGCCAGGAAGCAATAGAAATGTGGGAAAACTGGCATCCGCACTTAATTTTGATGGATGTGCGAATGCCAGTAATGGACGGCTACGAAGCTACTAAACAAATTAAGGCTAGAATCAAGCAGAGAGAGCAAGAGCAGCAAGGAAAGGGGGAAAAGAATATGTCCCATCCCGACTCCCCGATTCCAAAGATTATTGCTTTGACAGCTAGTACAATTGAAGGGAGGCAAGCGTTTGCTTTATTGGTCGGCTGCGACGATTTTATTAGCAAACCTTTCCGCAAAACAGATATATTTGATACCATCACCAAACATTTGGGCGTGAAGTATCTCTACTCTAACTCAACGGACTTTATCTCAATAGGCGATCGAAATAATTTATCTGGCTCCCTCCCTAATGCTGCCCTAGCTTATTTATCTACACTTCCCGCAGAATGGATAGACAACATGAAGCAGGTAATCCGCAGTGCTGATTTTGACTTAATTGTCAGGACAATCGACGAAATAAGGGAGCCTCATCCTGAATTGGCGGAAATCCTCCAGGGTCATCTCGATAATTTTGATTACCAGAAAATTCTCAATGTAATTGCCGAGGCAGAGGAATCAGATAATGCAGATGAAGGCGGAACAAACTGAAAACTATCAAGCAGATATTTTAGTAGTTGACGATACGCCAGACAATCTGCGTTTGTTGATTAGAATTTTGCAAAAGAATGGCTATAAAGTTCGACCAGTTACTAATGGTTTTTCCGCGTTAGAGGCAATTCAATCTAGCGCACCAGATTTGATTTTACTCGATATTATGATGCCGGATATTGACGGGTACGAACTATGTAAAAGATTAAAAGCACAGTCACAATTTAGGGAAATTCCCATCATTTTTCTTAGTGCGCTAGAAGAAGGAATAAATAAAGCCAAAGCTTTTGAAGTGGGCGGAGCGGATTATATAACCAAACCTTTTCAGGTAAAAGAAGTATTGGCGCGAGTGAGCAATCAACTTACTGTGCGTTCATTGCAAATGCAATTGCAAGAGAAAAATCAAAAATTGACCGTTCAAAATCTCCAGTTGCACCAGGAGATAGCTGAACGCCATCAGGTGGAAATGGAAACAAGATTGCTGCTGCAGGCAACTCAAGCTATTAGCAAATCTGAGGATTTTGAGTCGGCTATAGATGTGATTTTAGGTTTAATTTGCAAAACTATTGAATGGAATCTGGGCGAAGCTTGGATTCCTTGCAGTGAGGGGTTTTTAAAATGCGCTACCGGCAGGTACGTCAGTGACTCTAGTTTTGCCCAATTCCGACAAACAAGTTGGCAGTTGATTTTTGCTCCCGGTGTCGGACTCCCAGGTAGGATTTGGCAGTCGCAGCAGTCTGAATGGATAGATGATGTTTCTACTGCACCGGAACAAGTTTTCTTACGAGCGGAAATTGCGGTAAGTGTGGGCTTAAAAGCTGCTTTTGGAGTGCCAATTTTGGCGGATAATCAAGTGTTAGCTATTTTGATTTTTTATCGCGAAAAAGTTCTTAAATGTCAGCCTCGCTTGTTGGAATTAGTGAGCGCAGTTGCTACGCAGCTAGGTTCGTTGATTCAGCGGAAACAAGCTGAAGCAGCGCTGAAAGTGCAGCAAGGACAAACTGAGAAATTGCTGCTGAATATTTTACCGAAACCTATTGCGGATCGCTTGCAAAAAGAGCAAAAGTTGATAGCGGATCATTTTGATGAGGTGAGCGTCTTGTTTGCTGATTTGGTGGGTTTTACAGAGTTTTCGGCTCACAAAAGTCCGACGCAGTTGGTAGAAATTTTGAACGGAATTTTCTCGGAGTTCGATAGGTTGTCTGAATTGCACGGGTTGGAAAAGATTAAGACGATTGGGGATGCTTACATGGTGGTTGGGGGTTTGCCGACAGCGCGGGAAGATCACTCCTCGGCGATCGCACTTTTAGCTTTGGAGATGCAGGCAGCTTTGAGGAGGTTTAATGCCAAAATGGGAGAAAATTTTCAATTGCGACTCGGAATTCACAGCGGTTCGGTAGTGGCTGGAATTATTGGGATTAGTAAATTTAGCTATGATTTGTGGGGGGATACTGTTAATGTTGCTTCACGCATGGAGTCTAACGGATTGCCTGGTAAAATTCAAGTAACGGCGGCGACTTACGAGCTTTTGAAAGAGCAGTTTGTTTTGGAAGAACGGGGTCATATCCCGATTAAAGGTAAAGGAAAAATGCTGACTTACTGGTTAATTGAAGAACAAAAGAAATCTTTTTAATATTTTTATGTAAATTTCAATTAATATGAAACGTAGACCGCATTTATACTTTCAGGAGGGCTAATCCTTTGCAAACAGTTGAAACAAAATCGCCGACAGTATGGAAAAAAGTCCTGGTTATTTTAATATCACTGCTAGCAGTAGCGGTACTGTCGATCGCTAGTTTTATCGCTATACCCGGAGAAAAAACAATGTTTGCTGGAACCAGACCTGCCAATATCGGAATTCAGTCAGGAAAACTCGCAGCGTGCCCGAGTTCCCCCAACTGCGTCAGCAGCTTCAGTCAAGATGCCGAACACAAAATTGAGCCTTTGGTATACACTTCGTCCCAGAGTGAAGCGATGGCAAAGCTCAAAGGGGCGATCGAGTCGTTGAAAAAAACTAAAATTATCACTGCAACTGATAATTACCTCTATGCGGAGTTTACCAGTGCTTTGATGGGGTTTGTTGATGACGTTGAATTTTTGGTAGATGATGAAGCAAAAGTCATCCATGTGCGATCGGCTTCGCGTCTGGGACAGTCGGATTTGGGAGTTAACCGCAGTCGGATAGAAGCTATCAGAACTCAATTCAATCAACTCTGAACTTAAAATTTCTAGCTTTCCTGAAGCCCCTCTCCTACAAGATGAGGGGCTTTAATATTTGTTTATTACTATGTAATGTTGATTTTTCACCACCTAGTTAACAATTATTAACAGTAGGTACAGCGCAAAGGAAAAGGAGTGTCCTGCAAGGGGAGTAGGACACGGCATTGCTGTGTCCCTACGGTTGGCTTTGAGTTTTAATACTTGTTATAAGATTGACGATTGTAGAGTTTTACAATCTTTAAAATAGCTGAGCGCGCTAGCACAGAAGAAGAGATGGCGTAGTATTCCTATAGTATTAAACACCCTAAATTATACACTTCTGACTTTAGGGAGAGGGAACTGAACGAATTAATTTCTACTATTAATGTAAGTAGAGCAAAGAGGAAAAAACACATGGCACTTCAAAAATTAGCAGACTTTTATCCGAATTATCAGGAAGAAATCTTTGCTGGAGACGACATCAAGGGATTTGATGTTTATGCTGGCGACTCTGATGAAAAAGTAGGCACGGTTTATGACGCTTTGGTTGATGACACTGGTCGTTTCCGCTATCTGGTAATTGATACCGGTATTTGGATTTTTGGCAAAAAAGTATTGTTGCCAATCGGTTCTGCTCGCTTCGATTATGGATCTCATCGGGTATACGCAACAGGCCTTCGCAACAAAGCTCAAGCAGAACAATTGCCGGCTTACAATGATTTAGAACCAGTAGATTACGATCGCGAAGAACAAGTAAGAGGCGTTTACCGCAATCAAGGAACTGCCGCTGCCCGCACTGCAACTCCTGCTAGCTACGATCGCGGCAGCTACAACTACGATATGGATCGCCCCCTTTACGAAACCAACGAACAGCAGCACCAAAATCTCAAGCTTTATGAAGAACGCTTGATTGCCAACAAACACCGCGCAAAAACAGGCGAAGTAGCAGTTGGCAAGCGCGTGGAAACTGAAACAGCGCGAGCTTCAGTACCCATTGAAAAAGAACGAGTCGTAATCGATCGAGTAACCCCGGTAGAAGCGGGTCGAGTAGTTTCAGTCGGTGAGGCTGACTTCCAATCAGGGGAAGTTGCACGCATGGAAGTCTACGAAGAAACTGCCGACATTCACAAGGAAGCTTTCGTCCGGGAAGAAGTCAACGTCAGAAAAGAAGTTGTTCGCAGCACGGTTGAAGGCGAAGAAACCTTGCGTCGTGAAGAATTAGACGTTAAGACTGATGGAACTGCGGTTGTAGATAATAATAGAAATAAAAAAATCTAAACCAACCGCAACAGCTATTGCATAGGAATTGCGCCTTAATGACATAATTCTGTCGCCGCGCAGGTTTGATTGGATTGGTAGCGATCGTGCAATTCCTATGTGAGCGGCGGGGGGGGTACAAAACTTGTCTAGTTTTGGCAACGTTTATGAACTTTCCCCGCCTTTACCAATTTCCCCTTACCAATTCATAATAAAAATCCCTAAGCAGGAAAGTTTAAAAAATGAACGGTCAAGCATCCGCAGAAAAAATAGCAACTGCCAAATCAATAACCCGTCTCAACCGGGTGCCTGAAAAAGTCAGAACTAAGCTAAAAAGTTTTACCGTCAAAGACAACCAAGGTCACTTAGTCGGCAAAGTTAGAGATGTCTATTTTGATGCTAACGGTCAGTTAAACTTTGTGGTGACCGGGCTAGGGAGCGAAAACCCCCGCATTTTTTTATTAAGTGTTAAGCTGCTCAAAAAAGTCGATTATCACCAAAAAGCGCTGTTTGTAACTATTAATTCGGCTCAAGTCGATATGCTGCCGGTAGTTTCGGCAAATGGCGAGCATCCTTATTTAGAAAATGCCTCGGAATCGGATAATGAATTTAGCAACAGTGAATTAACAAATCCCTCAACAGTTATGTCAAATCTAACAGATGCCGATCGCACAGATGCAAATTGGGAGCCTGATCAGGATGAGGAAAACTTGGATATTGTCGATCAAGAAGTAATTCGCCTCCTAGAAGAACGATTGGTGATCAATCGCAGCAAGCGCAAAGTCGGCGAAGTCATAGTGCGTAAAGAAATTGAAACTCGGATGGTACAAGTACCCATCCAGTGGGAAAAGCTGATTGTCGAACAAGTTGGCGACGATCCGAAGGTGTTGGCACAAATAGATTTAGGCGAGGGAAACATCACCGGTATAGATTTGACGGAGATTAAGACCGATCGCCAAGAACCGACAGTTAAGGCTGAATTTACCTCTGTGCAGAAAGCTAGCAAGATCTTAAATTCGATCGCATCTCAACCCCGTCACGGTTGCGTCAAAGTCCGCCTCGAACTCGTTCTCGAAGACAAGCAACTTGAGGATACTTACCAAAAATGGATGACGGAACACCACTCAGAGAGTTAAAATATTCGTCCTTTTCGGTGTATATTTTAGCTATTAGCGAGAAACTTAAATCTAAGAGCGGACTGTGGCGAGTCCTGCTGGGGAGAAAGTTCATTGCCATCTACTAACATCATGTTCGGTAAATTAACCGTAATTTGGGTACCGGCCGGTTAACCAATATCTATAATATAAGCGCGAGATCCGTAAACCCGCCCCGACCGGGATAGTGATATTTTTAGCGATCGACCTCTAGACAAAATTGTACCGACTTGCGGTAAAATTGTGGTGGTCAAATTTAAAAGTATTTGGAAATGCCCAGCACAATCTCCGACATTAAAGTAAAAACGATCGCAGGCGAAGACAAGCAGCTAGGAGAGTACGCTGGCCAGGTACTCTTGATAGTTAATGTAGCCTCCAAATGTGGCTATACACCTCAATACAAAGGACTCGAAGAATTAAGCCAGAAGTACAGCGCGGCTGGACTCCGTGTTTTAGGATTTCCCTGCAACGACTTCGGAGGTCAAGAACCCGGAAGTAATCCAGAAATCGTCAATTTCTGTACTACCAAATACGGCGTCACCTTTGAATTATTTGACAAAGTACGCGCTAAAGGCACTCAGCAGCACCCGCTGTACGCTAAGCTTACGAGTGCAGTCGATCCCAAGGGTGAGGTTTCCTGGAATTTTGAGAAATTCTTAGTTAGCAAACAGGGTGAAGTGGTTGCCCGATTCCGTAGCAGTGTTGGCCCCGATTCGCCCGAACTGATCGCTGCTATCGATCGAGAATTGGCAAAATAAGAAGTTCGTCAATTAAGCTGTCTACAGGATTTAACGGATTTAACGGAGGCGGTTTAGGGAAGAGGGAAAAAATTAATTATGCTTTTTTTAGAATAAGTTGATATCTAATTTTTTTCTGCTCTTCCCCATTGTTTGCAAACACTCGACCCTGAACAAATACCGATGATTGTATTTAATTGGAGAACAGTTTAATTTAATGGAAAATACATCGGGATTAGATTTAGTGGTAGGTTTACTTGCCTTCGCAATTCTGGCAGGTGGTCTGGCCATGCTATTTGTAGGCATGGCATCGTTTCCTAAAGAAAAATAATACTAATCGATATGATGTGCGATCGCACGACCCGAATAAAAGTCTTGGTAGTGAGGACTTCAGTTCTCCTAGAAATCGGAGGTCTGCCGTCCTGACTCCCCACTTAAAATGCTTATTTTACAGGACACCATCTGAATAAATCAAACTGCATTCAATTTTAACATTCGCAATTGACAATCATGCAAACTACGGAAAACAACGTCAAAATTGCCCTCGCGCCGGGGAATTTGCGCCGCGTTCACCATATCGCTTTAAACGTGCGTGACATGAAAGCTTCCCGCCACTTCTACGGTACAATTCTCGGCCTGCACGAACTAACAGGTGCAGAAATTCCTGCAACTTTAACAGAAATGGTAGCCGCTGGTAAAGTCGCTAATTTCGTTACCCCAGACGGCACTGTGATTGACTTATTTTGGCAGCCAGACTTGGAACCGCCCAACCCCGACCCGGAGAAAGCTTTTACCCGCGCCAACCACTTAGCTTTCGATATCGAGCCGGATTTGTTCGATCGCGCTCTGGAAGTGCTAAAGTCAAATCAAATTGCGATCGACAGCGGCCCCGTCACTCGCGCTACAGGACGCGGCATTTACTTTTACGATCCTGATGGATTTATCATCGAAATCCGTTGTGATGCAGTTTAAACCGTCGCTATCGGGTTCTTGGTAGTTTGGGTGTACCCTACATTTACTCTTTGGAGCGCGGTGAGCCCTAAACATCCTACCTTTAAATTTGTTTTATTTTCCCTCTTTGCTAATAGGTTGCTTCGGCCAAGTAAACCGAAAAGTTGCTCCCTCACCTTCAGCAGATTCTAGGGAAATACTGCCCCCTTGACCTTCGACAATTTTTTTCACCAGCGACAAACCAATGCCAGTATTTTCTACTTTATCGCGAGCTTCCAAGGTCTGAAAAATTACAAAAACTTTATCGTGATATTGAGGAGCAATCCCCGGCCCGTCATCCTCTACAGAAAACTCGTAAAAATCATCTAAATCTTTAACCGATATTGTTATATGACCCGATTCAGCTCGGTTGTGCTTAATTCCGTTGCTAATTAAATTAGAAAAAACCTGCTGTAGCGGCAATTTTTCGGTCACAAAAGTTGGCATTCCCGGTTCAACTTTCACCTCAAATCCAGACGGCGGCGCCAACGAATCAATAATTTCTGCTAATAAATTCTCAATTTTTACCATTTCTGAAGGGACTTGAATCCGTCCGACGCGGGAATATTGCAGCAGTCCCTCAATCAAACCTTCCATGCGGTGAACTCTGCCGCGCAGCAGGTTCATTTGGTGCAGAGTATCCTCTGTCATCGACTCGCTGAGGTCTTCTTCTATCCAACTGCTGAGATTTGCGATCGCCCTGAGTGGCGCTTTCAAATCGTGAGAAACTACATAAGCAAACTGGTCTAATTCTTGATTCCGCTTTCTCAAAACATTCGTCGTTTGAGCCAACATCTGCGCCGTCCAAGTCAATTCTTGAGTGTGCAACCGCAGCGATTCCTCAGCTTGTTTGCGTTCCCTAATATCTTCTACCACACCCATCAGAAATTGACTGCCATCTTGTTCTCGCAGCAGCGAAACCGTCAAGTTTGCCCACACCAACTCTCCGTCTTTGCGGATGTAGCGCTTTTCCATACAGTAATTTTCAACTTCTCCTGCTAACAATTGGCGCAAATATTTCAGTTCGCTTTCCAAATCATCGGGCAAAGTAATCTCCTGAAATCTTTTTTCCACCAATTCTTGGCGGCTGTAGCCCAAAATTTCGCAAAGTTTTTGATTAACTAACAGAAACTTGCCTTCCACAGTCACTTGGGCCATGCCGACGGCCGCCTGCTCAAAAGTAGCGCGAAACCGCTGCGCGCTTTGGGCTAAAGCAATTTCTGATCGCTTGCGATCGCTAATATCATTGCTAATTTCCAAAATAGCCACCGGTTGATCTTGATCGTCGTACTGCAAAGTCCATCGGCTTGCCACCGTTATTTTTGTGCCATCTGCCTTGGTGCGTACCAGTTCCCCTTGCCAATAACCTTTCTCGAAAAACACTTTTTGAATTGCCTCCAAAGGTTGGGCCCATTCTGTTTGTAAAAGCTCGTGAATATTTTTTCCTATTGCTTGCGACTTCCGCCACCCGTAGAGCCACTTCGCCCCCAAATTCCAATAAGAAATCGCCCCGTTCAAGTCTAGTACGGCGATCGTATCGTTCGCCAAATCCAGCATTTGCGCTTGCTTTCGCAGAGTTTCCTCGGCTTGTTTCCGTCCTCTGGCATCGCGGCAAATCGCAATAAACAAGTGTTGATTTGCCAGACGCATTTCGCTGATAGCCAACTCCATCGGAAACTTAGTTCCGTCGTTGCGAACTCCAACTGTTTCTTGCTGGTAAGCCTTCAGCTTAGCATTGGGATTTAACACAAAATATTCGATCGAATAATCCCCCGCGCTGCTGTACGGCTGCGGTAGAGCTATCAGCCGTCGCAGGTTCGAGCCAATTATTCGATCGGCTTTCTCGCCAAAAATCTTTTCTGCTGCCCTATTAAAAGACTCAATATTTCCCTGTGCGTCCAAAGTAATAATACCGTCAGCCGCATTGTCTACCACAGCTTGAATGCGACTTTTACTTTCTTCCAAGCCAGCTTCCCGCTTGCTCAATTCCTTCTCTAAACTATCAAATAAATACCAGGAAACCCCTGCGCCCAAACACCCGAAAAGCAAACCAGCAAATTGCACGAAATTAATGAAATCTATCAACTCCTGTATTTTCCGATCAACAGCTTTCTGGTAGGCTTCGCCGGCATTAGCAAACACATTAATTTTTGCCCGAAGGTTATCCCTCCTCAATTTGCCTTGAGTGAACACCTCAATTATTTCCGGCGACTGCACGCTTGTTGCCGAACTATCGAGCTTATTCAAAGTGTTTTGCAAGAAATTTATATGCTGTTCGGTACTTTTTTCTATAGCTGCAAATCGCTGAGCTTGCTGTTTGTTTTCTTGAACCATAACCTTGAGTTTAGCCAGCAGCGCAGGCAAACTCTTCTTGGCTTCTAAGTAGGGTGATAGAAATTCGCGGCGCTTTGTCAACCCGTAACCCCGAAGGCCCGTTTCCGCATCCACCACGAGGGTTAACAAGCGGTTAGTTTCCTGAAGTATTGCCTTATTAGTATCTGCTCGCTTTCTTATCTGTAGGGTACTATCGCGGAGGCCTGCAATTGCTAGCAGCGAAGCAAACAGAAAAATAATGGGGATAGCAACGATGATTGTTCCCCGCTGGCGAATTGGTCGGTCTGTCCATACAAAGTGGAGGCAGCGATCGAGCAAATACTTCACGGATATTGAAGGAGAAAGTTTGCTGCCAGTATATCGCTTTTTGGCAGTTTAGGCTATGGATAAGTTTGTTTTGTTTGGTTTGACGAGCGCCGGGGACTAACCGTGGAAACTAGATTAGACCCCTGCGATAGCTACCTGCTGACACTAACAGCAGATTTTTGGGCACGGTGTTTAAACGGAGGCACGGAGAAAGAAAGGACTTTTTTCGACACCGAGACAGCAGGCGAAGCAGAAACGATCCTTTCTGCTTTACCTTCGTTTTCGCCTTCGGCTTCTGCTTTTAAACTAGAGTCTGTTTCGCAAGTGTTTGGAACACTTGTAACTACAGTAGTCCACCTGCCTGTAGCCGGATCGCGATAACAAGTAAAAGGGTTTATTTTTAGCGGTTGACTGCAAGGTTTAATCATGTAGATGCACTCCTTTGATTCTGAGAAATTGTGCATTGCTTTCAGCAGCAGTGCTATCTCGCCCGTAGAAGCAGTATGAAGGTAAAAAGCAGAATTGTGTTTCTGCGTCCTGAGACTTTTGAAACTTCCTGATTTCCTGTTAACTTTTCCCTTCTACTGCTTCGCGACCATAGCATTACTTTTACCAAATTGCCTTTCTGGAAGCAACCCCCCACCGCCTTAATTAGGTTGAGGTGGGACTTGTGAATGCAGCGAGGCGCCCGATCGTGCCTGCAGGACAATCTTGGAATAATATAGGTATTCTAGGCTGAAAAAAAATGTTACTGTGTGATCGACAACAGAGGTTGATCGCGATCGGTGTCACAATAAAAAAGGGAATGGGTAATTGGTAATAGGTAATTGGTAATTGGGGAATGGGTAATCGGGGAATTATTCCATCTTTTACCATCCGTTAAATCCGTTAAATCCGGTACACAATTCCTGGCAAAACCCCCACCCGTTAAATCCCTTAAAAACCCTACATTGCTAGTTGCTCAACTTACTTCTAACTAATCTCAACTTTTGTCTTTAAATGAACAGTAAAAGTAGAGCCAACATCCAACTCACTCTCAACAGTGATATCGCCGCCCATCATCTGGCAAAACAAGCGGCTAATGGCCAATCCTAAACCGGTGCCACCGTACTTGCGAGTAGTCGAAGCGTCCCCTTGAATAAAAGGTTGAAACAAACCCTGCTGCTGTTCGGCCGACATTCCAATCCCCGTATCAGATACCTGCAAATAAACCCAATCGCTGTCGCCTGCTGGTTCGCGAGTCGCGCTTAACAGAACGGTTCCACTTTCGGTAAACTTCAGGGCATTCGAGAGCAAATTGAACAGAATTTGCCGGACTTTAGTCAAATCTGCATACATCACTCCCAAATTTTCAGAGCAAGAAACCTGCAATTGATTGTGATTTTTTTCGACCAAAGGGTGCAAAGTTGCAACAACTTCTTCTATTAAATTACTGAGGTCAAATTTTTCTAAATAAAGCTCCATCCGACCGGCTTCTATCTTAGAAAGGTCTAGAATATCGTTTATTAAAGTCAGCAAGTGTTTGCCGGCGTTATAAATTTTTTGGGTATCGGGAATGATCTCTTCGAGTCCCGATTCCCGTGCTTCTTCTTGTAGCATTTCGCTGTAACCGATAATCGCGTTGAGCGGCGTCCGCAGCTCGTGGCTCATATTGGCTAAAAAAGTGCTTTTAGCTCTCGAAGCTGCTTCAGCTTTGTGTAAGGCTTCTTGCAAGGCTATTTCGGCTCTTTTGCGCTCGGCAATTTCGATGCGGAGTAGCTTATTGGCGGCGGTGAGTTGAGCGGTGCGCTGATCGACGGTCATTTCTAGCTGCGCTTTGGCTTTGGAAAGGGCTTCCTGAGCCCGCTGGCGCTCAAATCCTTCGATCGCCAGCGCTACCAAATTTGCCAAAGAATCGGCGAAGGTGCGCTCCTCTAGAGCCCACTGGCGGGGCGCGCCCATATGTTCGAGAGAGAGGATGCCCACGATCTGGCCGCCGAGCCTAATTGCTACATTTAATATGGATGAATTCGGCTTGCTGGCATTTGGCAGCACACCGGAATTTGCGGCTAGGGAAGATGAGTGGGACAAATTCGTTTGTAGAGAGTTTTGAGTCTTTGTCGTCGGTTCTAAACCATTGTCCGATCGCAAATTTTCGCCCGGTGCGTCGCCTTCAACATCTAAAATTGATAAATTTAAATCGCTTGCCGGTATGGACTCCCGGCTCAAATGATTCTCCTGGGTGCGATCGTACACGTCGAGACAAACTAATTTGAGGTTGGGGATTTTCAACTTAGAATGATTCACCCCCTCGTGTTGCTCTGGGGCAGCGGTCTCTGTATCGAGTGCCTCTGTTTGGTTTTGGGCGAGCACTCTCTCCGTAAAATTTAGCTGGGGATCGCTGGGGTAGCGAGTTCCAAATCTTCCATGGTTGTAAAGCCAGACGCTGACTTTTTCCACATCCAAAGTCCGGGCTGCAGCTTCGGTAATTTCGCGAATTCCCACATTCAGCGCACCGCTGTTGAGAGTCCTCTGGCGACCTAGCTGCAACAAAGCCAAACTCTGGCGGCGGAGCCGCTTTTCGCTCTCTTGGAGGGTTTGTTCTGCTTCCTTGCGCTGGGTGAGGTCGTACAAGGCGCACAATGCTGTCGGCTCGCCGTTAAACACCAGCGACTGAACCGAGATCATCGCCCAGAAAGCGGTGCCGTCTGATTTTTTGCAGTGGATTTCGTAGTTTTGGAGGTATCCCTCTTTAGCAAGTGCCTCAAGTACCTTTGGGCGATCGGCGGGGTTGAAGTAAAAGTCTGGAGTGCTGCAGCCGATCAATTTTTCTAGGGGTATGTTCAGGAGAGAAGCCAATTGAGCGTTCGCATACAGAATTAAGCCGTCACAG
The DNA here is from genome assembly GCF_036701555.1 of Microcoleus sp. Pol10D4. NCBI lineage: Bacteria > Bacillati > Cyanobacteriota > Cyanophyceae > Oscillatoriales > Microcoleaceae > Microcoleus > Microcoleus sp. Pol10D4. Next base: position 15,056 of record NZ_JAUBRA010000043.1, on the reverse strand, counting down.
AGGCGAGAAACTAATATCGGCACGGGAGTTGCCGAGGCGATCGCCCGAAACTGCTCTTCGCTTGAACGCAGCGCCAACTGAGCTTTGCTCAGTAAGTGAGCTTCCATCGTATCTGAATGTTCGGTGGTAGTCTCCAGCAAAAGTTCTAGGTCAACCTTTTCGCGCTTCAAGTTTTCAAGTTCCGCACTCAGGCGCTGAACGTCGAAAAGTAGCTGTTCTGTCGATGGTTCTTCCTGCATAGCAATAGAAAATTGGTAATTTTTAGTCGGTTCTGAAGTTTTTTAGGGTTTTGTGCTAGTTTAACTATGACTTATTCCGATTAACTTCAGCCACCCTCGTCCTGGTTCTCGGACTTAGCAGCGGATTCCTGTTTACCTTTTTCGATACTATTCCAATTCTAAGTGCAAGGAAGGCATCAGCCGCTGCAAGTTTTTCAGGGATTTTATCTGCCAGGGGATCTGTTTAGAACCTTTGATGGCGATTTGAATATTTTTTTGCTGGCGCACTTTGATCACAAATTTTGAGACAATATTAATTCCAGAACTATTTAAAAATTCTAGCTTTCGCAAGTCTAGAGTCACCGTGTTTGGGCAGGAGTCAGCCACTTCGTTGAGCAGATCGACGATCGGTGCGTATTCTTCCACCTGGCTGAGTCGGAACGCTCCGCTACAGGTGACTGTTTGCGTAGCCCGATCGTACTGGATCGTGTAATCTTTGGTCTGAATCTCCATACTTTTGTCAGTTGCCGGTTTTGAGTGGTAAAGGGGCTTTTGCTGCGTGAGCGAGGATCGAGCTTCAGGCTAGCACGATCAAAATTCAGCCGAATGCCGAAGGCCTTTGCGTGTGTAACTTTTATTACATATACTGCCAACTGTACCATTGCCGCAGGGCAGTTATGAGTTATTTTAGGATTTAGCAGTTGTGATACCAGTTGGCAAAAAGAATGCAACTGTTGACTAGCTCTCAACCCTGGTAGTCATCAGTCATTGCTAATCTAACGTTTCAAATCTCAAATCTCAAATTGTATGAGTTGTGGGGGTTAACGAGACCAGGTTTTGCTGAAGTTCCGAGCTATCAATTCGATTTTATTTCTCAATTTGGTATTGACAAAATCCCCACAATGTGAGACATATTTCACATCTGACACTGAAGTGAAGGGGAGAATATTTAATGGCAATTTCAGGAATTACAGAAAAGCTTTTGGCGGCTAAAAAAGCAAAGGGGATTAGTTTTGCAGATTTGGAAAAAGTTTTGGGGCGCGACGAAGTTTGGATTGCGGCGGTTATTTACCGTCAAGCTACCGCATCTGAAGATGAAGCGGAGAAAATTGTCTCGGCTTTGGGACTAGATAGCGAGACGGCCTCGGTTCTCTGTGAACCTCAGTTAAAAGGTTCTTTGGAGGCTTCGGTCCCGGTTGACCCCCTGATTTATCGTTTCTATGAAATTATGCAGGTTTACGGGATGCCACTCAAAGCAGTGATTCACGAAAAATTTGGTGACGGGATTATGAGCGCGATCGACTTTACTTTGGATGTGGAGAAAGAAGCAGACCCAAAAGGCGATCGAGTGAAAATAATTATGTCTGGAAAATTTTTGGAATACAAAAAATGGTAAGCCCGTGCCACTTTATTTTCAAGTGAAAATGAAAAATTCAAATTTGCTCGAATGACTCATGACTAATGACTAAAGCCTCAAAAGTGTTAACTTAGAAATAGAGATCGCGAAGCTTGACTGGCTTGGGTGTCCGATCGGGAAACCCTTCTAGGGCAAAGCTAAGGTCGCTCCCGCGGCAACTTCCCCAGTCGAAACAAGCAACCGCAACCGTAAATTAAGAGGCAAATATGTCAAAATATGACTCCCATCTGAGATGCTCCTTTTGCGGCAAGTCGCAAGAGTACGTCCGCAAGTTAATAGCTGGGCCCGGCGTATACATTTGCGATGAATGCGTGGAACTGTGCAATGAAATTTTAGAGGAGGAGTTCTTTGACTCCAGTAAAACAATTGGTCAACAGATTCCCCAATCAGAGGTGCGAGAGTCTCAGGGACAAGGAACCCGGCGCCCAGGTCGATCGAACAAATCGAAAATTGTTTTAGCTCAAATTCCAAAACCGACAGAGATTAAGCAGCATTTAGACAACCACGTCATCGGCCAGCATTCAGCAAAAAAAGTCCTTTCTGTAGCAGTTTATAACCACTACAAGCGCTTGAGTGTTGACCAAGCTAAAGATAGCGACAAGTCTTCCCCTGACAGTGATGTAGAATTGCAAAAATCCAACATCCTGCTAGTCGGGCCGACAGGTTGTGGCAAAACTTTGTTAGCGCAAAGTTTGGCGCAAATGCTCGAAGTCCCGTTTGCGGTAGCCGATGCGACGACGCTGACAGAAGCTGGATATGTCGGCGACGATGTAGAAAATATTTTGCTGCGGCTGTTGCAAATGTCTGATTTTGATGTGGAATCGGCACAGCGCGGGATTATTTATATTGATGAAATTGACAAGATTGCTCGCAAAAGTGAAAACACTTCGATCACCAGAGATGTATCGGGAGAAGGAGTGCAGCAAGCGCTGCTAAAAATGTTGGAAGGAACGGTGGTTAATGTGCCTCCCCAAGGTGGCCGCAAACATCCTTACCAAGATTTTATTCAAGTTGACACTAGCAAGATTCTATTTATTTGCGGCGGTGCTTTTGTCGGTTTAGAAAAAATAGTTGAACAGCGTTTGGGTAAAAAATCCTTGGGCTTTATTCAGCCAACAGAAACCGAAAGCAACTCGACTTTGCCGGCGAAGGATAAGCGGGCGGCTGATATTTTGCAGCAGGTACAGCCGGATGATTTAGTTAAGTTTGGTTTGATTCCTGAGTTTGTCGGGCGGATTCCAGTGGTGACGGTGATTTCGCCGCTGGATGAGGCAGCTTTGATGCAGATATTGACCGAGCCCCGAAATGCTCTGGTGAAGCAGTATCAGAAGCTGTTGAAGATGGATAGTGTGGAGTTGGAATTTGAGCCGGATGCGCTACGGGCGATCGCCCAGGAGGCCTATCGTCGCAAAACTGGCGCGAGAGCTCTCCGCAGCATTTTAGAGGAGTTAATGCTGGATGTGATGTACGAGTTGCCTTCTCGCAAGGATGTGGCTAACTGTATGATTACTCCCGAAATGGTCGAGAAGCGATCGACTGCTGAATTGCTGTGGCATCCCGCATGGCGGAAGCACGAAACAGCTTAATTTGTAATCTGTAGGGTGCTTGTGGCGCACCCTACAAACTTGGCAAATTTACTTTATGACAGTTAAAAAAATGTCAGTCAATGTAGCTAAAGCCAGTAAAAAATCGAGATTGCCAGTATCCAGTTTGCTGCCGAGGATTGCAATTTACAGCGCGGTTGTGGCTGGCATCATGGCGTCATTTTACGATTTCCAACTCAATATGATCGGCTCGTCAAGCGGTAAGAGATATTCAGAAAACCCACAATATATTAATGCCATCAATAAAGGGCAGGAAGCTTACTATGCAGAGTACGGTCAATTTAGCGATTCCATTGCAGAATTGGGTCTGGGAATTAAAGAACAGACCAAGAACTATCATTACACGATCGTCTCATCAATGGGCCCGGTTCAAACTAGGCACAATCACCGCGAACCAGCACAATTTGAAAGCGCGATCGCGATCGCGATCGCCAAACCTACGGAGACGAACCCCCGCGAGAAATCCTACACTGGCGCAGTATTTGCTTACAAAGAAAAGGGTAGCAATCTAATAAGAACTATTAGTGCTATATGCGAGAGCGATCGGGAGAACGCAAGTTATGCAGAAACTTGGAGTCCGCCAACTTTTGACGGCAAAGAAATTCACTGCCAGCCCGGAACAACGTTGTTACAGCGTTAACTGCCAGCCCGAACGTTAAGGTAAAACCTTGAAACTCTTTTGCGTCACTTTTTGACCGTCTAAGTAAAATTGAAACTGCCAATTGCCAGGTTTGTCATCTTGTTTAAAATTGTACCAGCACCAAGTATTTAATCGATCGCCCGTCGTTTTTAAATAAGATTGACTCTGGGCTGCGAATAGTCCTTGAGGGTTGACAACCTTACAATAACTTCTATATTCTCCTTTTGGCAACTTAGTACCACTGACAGCAAAATAGACTTTTTTGTTTTGCTTCAAAGACCAAAAATCTCTAGTTTTTGTCGATTCTAGTTCGTCAGTTAACATCTCTTGAGTGTGAGGATTTAACTTTACTGCGTTGATTACTGGTTTGATATCGACTGCTGTTTGAGGTTCGGTAAATTTCCAGAGCAAAGGAATAAAAATAGCAGCAATTGCTGTTAATAATCCGACTGATATGAGTGCGAGTTTTGACTTGTTACGCTGCTGAACTACCTCTAGGGGAATCAAAGCATTTAAGGCCGCATCTGCGGAAGGATAGCGGTGTTTGAAATTAGGTTCTACCATTTTTTGCAGCCAGTCAAGAAACTCGGGAGTTAGCTGCAGCAAGCGATGTTTAAAATTAATCCGCCCGGTATCGTCCATCAAACTGCCAACTTCGGTAGAATTGATGCCGATTAGCAAGCAAATTAGCGTCGCGCCGAGACTGTATAAATCCGATGCAACAGTTAGCTGCCGATTGAACATTTGTTCTGGCGGCATAAAGCCCAAAGTGCCTTTAACAACGCTGCTGGCGGCCACTTCTCCCCCGCCGATTCTAGCAAATCCGAAATCGACAAGGCTGACATTCATCCGGTCATTTACTAAAATATTTTCGGGTTTTAAATCTCTGTGGATGACTGGCGGAACCCGATTTTGCAGGTATTTGAGTATTTCTAAAACAGAGATAGCAATTTGCTTGATTTGTTGGGGCTTCCAGCGGTGAGAATTTGCCAAGGAAGGGGCATTTTTGTATTCTTGCACCATGCAGAAACCCGATGCAGTTGGGAAGGAATCTAAATAGCGGGGAATGCTAGGATAGTCGAGTTCTCGCAAAATCCGAATTTCTTGTTCGCACGCTTGATATTGAGCCCAATTAGCGCCTGTTTGGGCAAATTGAAATTGTTTGACGGCGACGGAACGTTTGGTATTAATTTCGGTAGCGAGATAAGTAACTCTACCGCCAGCGCGATTGTGTCCGAGTTTGCGGGTTATTTGATAGCCATAGTTGGAAAAGTCAGGAAAAGCATTCATAGGTAAATAGTTGATAGTTTATAGTTAGTGATTGAGAGTTGTGATAGTTAATAGCGAGGTTTTTAAGATTTGGATTTAAAGCGAACTCTCGAAACAATCCGCCAACAACAGGCAGGAATGCAGACGGTTAATGTTTGGTAAGGTTTTTCGTGAGGACTTCAGTCATTGAGGTTGAAAGTCCTTGCTGCGAACAAGTTTTTACGGTTTAATTAAATTTGGTCGGGATTTGCGATAGTTGGCCAGCATTCTTTTTGGTTTAAAAACGATCGAGTCAATTAACGGAATTCCAGTGACGGCTAGAGATGTCATTATCGTTCCTCCTACAACTAATATTTCTCTTGGTTCAACCCATTCTAATTGAGATTTAAAGTTTAAAAAGTTTATAAATGCTACTGACAAACTCATACAAAATCCGGGAGTAAGAAAAGCTCTTTTGGTAGCATCTACTTCAAGAATTTGTCTGGCTATCTGCTGGTCAATCAGCTTGTTAAATACCGAATTGACTATGTTGTAAATTATGGATGCCAGCGTTAGAATCCAGAAGACTATAAAGAAGCTATCAGCATACAATGAAAATGATAAAAGCAGCATAATAACTGCTACTATCGTAACATTTTTGAGCGTAACATTTGTAATCCTTCCTAGTATTAAGGCTCCCAGTAAAGTTACTGCTAGCGAAACCAGCACTGACCCAGCATACACAAATCTCATTAATTTATAATCGATCGTACCCTGCGCGATATCAAAAAGAATACTGGTTAATCTGCTGCTAATAACACTATAAAATATCAATCCTATTAACCCTCCACATAAAGCTAAAAACCAATTAAAATCATATTTGTTTAATTTGGCTGCAATGGCGATTTCGGCGACTGAAAATCCCAAGAAGCCACTCGTAACACTGATGGGAAGCATGATAGTAGTAGTCCCAAAATGCCAAAAGAAGCCACCCATCGGAGAGAAAAAAGTAGGAATTTCACTCAAGAAAACTATCAAAAGTGTGAACAGCAAACAGCACATAAAAGTTGCTAATAAGATCAAACAGCACCTAAAAGTCAGCCTGAATACCGACAAAAAATTAGTTTTTTGCGGTACGGGCAGCGGGGCTGTTGTAGCTTGCAATTCTATTGTATGAGTTTCGGGTTCAGAGTTTGCGCGCAAGATGATTTGGCGGTTGTAAGTTTGACTTGCCAGCAATTTACTCGTATCGACTGCGATTGTGCACTCGATATTATTGCTTTCAAATGCCTGCGGTTCAAAGGAGATCCAAGAGTGGTCGTAGGGCGTGTGGGGCGGATCGTTCGGATGGGGCGCGACTTCCCACCTGCCACAAAGCATTGTATCGGGAATTGGGTTGCTAATGGCAATAGTTTGTGTTAAGATTTCTCCATATTGTGTGGCGGTGAATTGAATGCGATCGCGCTCAATTCTCACTTTCGGCAAGCTGCGGACATCCAAAGATTGTAGCGCAGTTAAAGCATCCGCAGCCGACTGATATCTGTCTTGAATTCTCGGCGCTACCATCCTTTCCAACCAATTCATCCAACCCTGCTGCAACGGCGGTACTAAATGCCGGAAATGAATGCCATAATTGGCATCAACTAAATTACCGACATCCGCCGATTTTGTCCCAGTTAACAAGCAAATCAGCGTTATCCCCAAGCCGTAAAGGTCGGATGCTTTTGTTAATTTTCGGTTGAACATTTGTTCCGGTGGCATGAATCCCATCGTGCCTTTGACGACGCTGCTAGCCGCTATATTTCCACCTCCTAGCCGAGCAAAACCGAAGTCTACTAAATAAACATTGAGTTCGTCATCTATTAACAAGTTTTCTGGCTTAATGTCGCGGTGAATTATCGGCGGTTTCTGAGCTTGCAGGTTAACTAAAATGTCTAAAGTTGCGATCGCAATTTGCTTGATATCCGGCGGCGCAAAAGTCCGCGCGACAGCAGATTCGGCATTTTTGTATTCCTGCACCATGCAGAAACCGCTGTCCGTTTGAAAAGAATCGAGATAGCGGGGAATGCCCGGAAAATCCAGATTTTGCAAAACTTTAATTTCTTGTTCGTAAGCTTCGTATTCTGTCCAGCTAGCACCTAATTGAGCGAATTGAAATTGCTTAATTACAACTAATTTTTGAGTATTCGTATTTTTCGCTAAGTATGTAACTCGGCCGCCGAGACTGTTGTGTCCGAGTTCTTTTTCAATCTGATAGCCGTGAGTGGAAAAATCGGGGAAGGGGTTCATATAGTTTGTAGTAATGTTCTTGTGGGATGGGCTTCGAGCCCGTCATTAACAGGCAAGATATCTGTTACACAAACAGTGAAGTTTTTTTTGATGGGTTTCTATCCTGTCATTAACAGGCAAGATATCTGTTACACAAACAGTGAAGTTTTTTTAGATGGGTTATATCCTGTCAGCAACAGGCAAGATGCCTGTTCCACAAAGAGTTATTTTTTTTTGGGATGGATCGACATTACCAACATAACTTTTTTCCAAAAAGGCGGCAAGTGCGGTATGATGTGATTTCGCGATCGGTTCTAGCGGGGAGCAGCCGTTAGAGGAAACGGGGAAAGTTCGGTGCAAGTCCGGCGCTGTCCCGCAACTGTAATGAAACCGTTGTGGTTTCTCAAGTCAGAATGCCCGCCGATATCTAACTCACTTTTGAACGCATCTGCGAGGTACGGATGATGGATGGAATTAACACGGCTGTACGCACAAAGCACAGTTTATTTGTTTGCACGGCTTGCGCTAGTGTTTGGAAAAACGGCAAGCGCGAAGGTAAAAGCGGCGGTCAACAATTTATGGAAAATTTGTCCCAACTCGCTAAAGATTGGGAGTTTTCTGATAAGTTTGAGATTCAAGAGGTTGAGTGCATGAGTGCTTGCAGTCACTCTTGTGCGGTGTCTTTTGCTGCTGTTGGAAAGTATACTTATCTGTTTGGTGATTTACCAGCAAATGAGTTGGAAAGCGTCGAGGCTGTACTCGAATGCGCGGGTCAATACTATTCTAAACCGGACGGTTTGTTGCCTTGGTCTGAGCGCCCTCAAGCTCTGAAAAAAGGCGTTTTAGCAAAGATTCCTCCGCTCGCAAATTAGAGCCTTTCTCGTTACCATGCTCTGCCCATTGGTGACAACTTAACGTCAAACCGATCGTCTCTCTTGTTGTTATCGAAATCTAGATCCCCCCTAACCCCCCTTAATAAAGGGGGGACAAGAAATATTCTCAAAGTCCCCCTTCTTAAGGGGGATTTAGGGGGATCTAGACTTCGCTTAAAAGCGACTTTTATTGTAGATTTCAGTCTTAAGTTGTCACCTACGATCTCGGTCTGGTAACACATATGCAGAGGCTCTGCCTCGTATTAAAAGCGCTCGTTTATTCCAGCGAGGCTCTGCCTCTAGATTAGCATTCCCAAGCAGAGCTTGGGAACGAGATATCCCACCATCAAATAAGCACAAAATTATCAATGCACAAAATCCCTGTTACTGTCATCACTGGTTTTCTTGGTAGCGGCAAAACTACCTTAATTCGCCACTTATTGCAAAATAATCAAGGTCGCCGCATTGCTGTTCTGGTGAACGAATTTGGCGAAATCGGAATTGATGGAGAACTGCTGCGCGATTGCCAAGTTTGCGACGAAGAAGAAAATGTTAGCAGCAATATTGTAGAACTAACAAATGGTTGTCTTTGCTGCACTGTTCAAGAGGAATTCTTGCCGACTATGCAGGAATTGTTGAAGCGCCGAGAACAAATTGATTGTATCTTAATTGAGACTTCGGGTCTCGCACTTCCTAAACCTTTGATTCAAGCTTTTCGCTGGCCGGAAATTCGCACCGGTGCTACAGTAGACGGTGTTGTTGCTGTTGTCGATTGCGAAGCTATTGCTAGCGGTTCTTTTGTCGGTGATATCGATGCTTTGATGGCACAGCGACAAGCAGATGATAGTTTAGATCACGAAACTCCGATCGAGGAATTGTTTGAAGACCAGTTAGCCTGTGCCGATATGGTACTTTTAACGAAGGTCGATCGCGTAGATGCGGAAACTCACAAGAAAGTCCAAAGCTGGTTGCAGCAAGAGTTGCGTCCGAGTGTGAAAATTGTGCCTTGCAAAGGTGGCGAAATTAACCCCGATGTGCTAATGGGATTTAATGCGGCGGTTGAGGATGATTTGGAGTCTCGTCCGAGTCACCACGACACTGAGGAGGAACACGAACACGATGATGATATTAACTCGACTTACTTTATTGCCGATCGCGAATTTGAACCTGAAGCATTGGTGAAAAAACTGCAATCCTTGATGCAGCAGGAGGAAATCTATCGGATTAAAGGGTTTGTGGCGGTTCCCAAGAAACCGATGAGGATGGTGTTGCAAGGTGTGGGTTCGCGCATAGAATATTTTTACGATCGCCCTTGGCAACCTTCCGAACTCCGCCAAACCAAATTAGTGCTGATCGGTCGAGAGTTAGAGCGCGATCGAATTGCAGCTATGATTAACAACTAATTGTCCTCTCAGAGGGGCGGGTTTATCGATATTTTGAATTGCAGCAAATATTATTGGTAAAACTCGCCCCGACAAGCTCTCACGAACAATTTATTAACATTATTTAATATTGTGGGCGCTGCCAGCAAGTCTGGTGTACAATAGCGATAATGGTTATCATTGTACAATAATCGAGGTCAAGTATGGTGACTGCTGGGGCGATCGAATCAGTTCCTGTTACCGTTCTCACGGGCTATCTGGGTGCAGGCAAAACCACGCTACTGAACCGCATTTTAACACAGGAACACGGCAAAAAAGTTGCAGTCATCGTCAACGAATTCGGCGAAGTAGGCATCGACAACCAACTGATAATTGATGCCGATGAAGAAATTTTCGAGATGAACAACGGCTGCATTTGCTGTACAGTCCGAGGCGATTTAATTCGGATTATCGGCAACTTGATGAAGCGGCGAGACAAATTCGATCACATAGTCATCGAAACCACAGGTTTAGCCGACCCCGCACCCGTAATTCAAACATTTTTTGTAGACGAAGATATGCGGGACAAATTGCTGCTAGACGCAGTTGTCACTGTAGTCGATGCCAAGCACATCGGGCAGCACTGGGACGCAGACGAAGCTCAAGAACAAATTGCCTTCGCCGATGTAGTTTTGCTCAACAAAACTGATTTAGTGACTGAGAAAGAATTGGCAGAATTAGAAAAGCGAATTCGTGCCATGAATGCAATGGCAAAAATTCACCGTACCCGGAACGCTGAATTAGCAATGGATGCTTTGTTGGGCGTCAAAGCATTTGATTTGAACCGGGCATTAGAAATCGAACCAGACTTTTTGGGCGAACATACTCACGAACACGACGAAACAGTTACCTCCGTAGCCATAGTAGAATCCGGCGCTATTGACCGCAACAAATTTAGCGATTGGATGGAGGAATTGTTGCGAATTCAAGGCCCGAATATCTTTCGGACAAAAGGCATTTTGAATGTCGCCGGAGACAACAAGCGGTTTGTTTTCCAAGGAGTACACATGGTGTTTGATGGCCGGCCAGATCGACCTTGGAAAGCTACCGAAACTCCGAAAAATGAGCTTGTATTCATCGGTCGCAACTTAAACGAAAATCAATTGCGAGAGGATTTTCGTAAATGTCTGGTTTAAAAAGTAGCGAACTAACCCTGGAGTTTCATGCCGAAGCCATGCTGTCTGACTACGTAACTGCTGTTACTTGGTCGCCGGATGGCACAACTTTAGCAATCTGTTCTGCTGCGGGCGAAGTGATGCTGGCTGCAGTAGGGGCAGTTAATGAATTGTCCTTGCAAACGCTACAAAGTGCTACGGATAAATCAGCCGATTGCTTGTCTTTTTCCCGCGACAGTCAATTCCTAGCTGCTGGCGGACAAGATGGAAAAGTGCGAATTTGGCGCGTTAATTCTGGGGAATTAATTGCTGATTTGGATAACCAGCGTGTCTGGGTGGATAAGTTAGCTTGGAGTCCCAACTGCAACCAGTTAGCTTTCAGTATGGGCCGCTACGTTCAAGTCTGGAATGTTGAGGATAATGTTGTTGAAGTAACGCTGAATTTTGAGTCATCATCTATCCTCGATTTAGCATGGCATCCGATGGTTCAATATCTGGCAGTTAGCGGCTATCAAGGTGTCAAAGTTTGGCATGGTGAAGACTGGGACGAAGACCCGGAAATTTTATCAGTACCCTCTGCAACAGGTGCAGTTTCTTGGTCGCCACAAGGGGAATATTTAGCTTGCGGCAATATGGACAATACTCTAATTGTTAATGAATGGGGCAATTTTGAACCGTGGGTAATGCAGGGTTTTCCGGGCAAAGTTCGGCAGTTAGCTTGGTCGGATAAAACTAATTCCTTGGGTGCGCCTTTGTTAGCTGCTGTGAGTTCTAAAGGCATTTCAGTGTGGGAAAAACACGCTGATGAAAGTGTCGGTTGGGATTCTTGGGGGTTAGAAGTGCATGAAAAAGTTGTAAATGCGATCGCCTTTCAACCTACCACATTTTTATTAGCTTCCGCAGCCGCAGATGGTCAAGTTTGTTTGTGGGACGAAGCAGAACAATTGCTGCAAATTCTAGAAGGTGCAGAGGGCGGTTTTTCCTGTCTCGCATGGCATCCCGAAGGCCAGTTTCTCGCCGCTGGCGGCTGTGGAGGCGAATTGCTTGTTTGGTCAAAGTCTAGGCGCGACAAAGGCTTCGGGCGACGCTAAGTTCGCATACGCACCCGCTTGACCAAAACATATACAATTGAAAACTTTAGGACTTACCCACGGAACCCAGAAACCCGGTTTTTCCAGCGTCTACTTCGTTGGAGACCGTATCGAGTAAAAAACCCGGTTTCTCAGTGTCGAAGTGTGTCCTGGAGTGTTATCCCCTCTTTCTTGTCAAAATCCCTTGACTGGGACTGAACAGCAAAGCTACTAAAAATAACCCAAAAACAACTAATACAATTGCCGCACCAGACGGCATATTCAAATAATAGCTGAGATACATACCAGTTACGCTAGCTATAATCCCAATAAAAGCTCCTAATCCCATCATTAAATGTAGCTCTTTTACCAACAAATACGCCGTTATTCCCGGTCCAACTAATAGCGAAATTACTAACAGGGCTCCCACAGTTTGCAAACTCGCAACAATCGTCAGCGTAATCGCTGAAATCATCCCCAAATAAATCCATTTTACAGGCAAACCAGATGCTTGCGCCCCCAAAGGATCAAAAGTATAAAATAGCAGTTCTTTATAAAACATTTTAACTGTCGCCAAAATTATCAAAGTTATAGCCAAAGTCTGCTGCACGTCAGCAGGTGCAACTGACAAGATATTCCCGAATAAAAAACCGTCTAAGTCTAATTTTGTTGTACGCAAAACGCTAATTAAGGTGATGCTAATTGCTAAAAATGTAGATAAAATTAATGCCATTACAGCATCAATTTTTAGACGAGATTGTGATTGAATCCACGCCATAATAACAGCGCTGGTAATTCCCGATATAAACGCGCCGATCGAAATATTGAAACCTAAAGAAAAAGCCACCGGTAATCCTGCTAATACTGAATGGGCAATCATGTCAACCATCATTCCCATTTGCTGTACAATTAAATAGGAGCCGACAACGGCGCAGAGAATTCCTAGCAAAACGCCGACGCCGATCGCATTTCGCATAAACTCGAATTTGAGCGGCTCAATTAGCAAATTTAACATTTAATTACTGACCTCAATAATCTTATTGCTTTAACCGTAAATAAACGCAGATAGAAGATAATTATCTGCGTTTATTTGCGTCCATCGGCGGTTAAAAATAAATCTTTTCTACTCACGCTGACACTAAACTTAAATCGTATCCATAGGCTTTTTGAATATTGGCTGCGGTGAGAACTTCTCGGCAGGAACCAGTCGCAATTAACTGCTTGTTGAGCAACAATAAATTATCGTACTGTTTTAAAGTTTCGCCTAAATCGTGGCTGATTACTAGCAATGTTTTATTTGCGGCTTTGAGCTCGGCAAAAATATCGAAAATAATTTCTTCGGTTGCTTTGTCGATCGCGTTAAAAGGTTCGTCGAAGAAGAATAAATCGGCTTGTTGGGCGATCGACCTTGCTAAGAAAATCCGCTGCTGCTGTCCGCCAGACAGTTCGCCAATTTGCCGATCGCGCAAATCCCACATTCCCACCCGCAGCAAAGCAGCCTTCACCAATTCTTGCGACTGCTTCGAGGGGCTGCGAAACCAACCAGTCTGGACAGTTCGCGCCATCATTACCGCATTCCACACAGTAATCGGATAATCCCAGTCAATTTGCGATCGCTGCGGCACATAAGCCACCCGCGACAACTGCTGCTTCAACAACCGTCCCTGATATTTCACCAAACCCCGACAGGCCGGGATCAATCCCAGCATCGCTTTCACCATCGTGCTTTTCCCCGCGCCGTTGGGGCCGAACACACCGGTTAATTGCCCCGATTCTAACTGGAAATTCACGCTGTTGAGGGCCGAAATGCCTCGATAATTAACAGCTAAGTCTTGCACTTCTAACATAATTCAAGCTTTTGAGAACGATTCTTGTTCGTAGCTACTAGAATAGGATAACTCGAAAAAGCAATAACGATTATCGTTCCAAAGGTGAAAATGTTAAAGAACTGGGCTGGAAAAAGCGGCAGATTGTGCGGTGCGGCTGTTTTGGCAATTGGCTGCGGACTGGTTGGGTGCAGTGGAGGACAGAACGCCAGCAATCGGACGCCAGAGAGTCCGGCCGCAACTCAAACTCCAGCCAGTCGGGCCGCCAACTTGCCCAAAGTCGTCGCCACGACTGGCGTTATCTGCGACATAACTAAAGAAATCGCTCAAAGTTCGATCGACACCACCTGCCTCATCAAGCCGGGAGACGACCCCCACGCCTATCAAACCAAGCCGGAAGACCGCAAAGCGATTGAAACCGCAAATCTGATTTTATACGGCGGCTACAACCACGAACCCAGCATCATTAAGTTAATTGAATCTAGCAGTAATTCCGCACCCAAAATCGCCGTACACGAACTCGCAGTTCCCAAACCGCTGATAGGCGAACACGAGCACGAACACGGCGAAGAGAAAGGGGAAAACCAACCCCATGCAGAAGGCGAAAAAGTCCCTGACCCTCACGTTTGGCATAACCCTCAAAATGGCATCCGTATGGTAGAAACAATTCGGGATGAATTGATCAAAGTTTCCCCCACCAATGCTCAACTTTTTACAAAAAATGCAGCCAGCTTAACAGATGAGTTGCAAAAAATAGATACTTGGATAAAAGCTCAAATTGCGACAATTCCAGCCCAAAAACGCAAGTTAGTAACCACTCATGACGCTCTGAGTTACTATGCCGATGCTTACGGTTTGGAGATGGCTGGAGCTTTGCAGGGTGTGACAACAGAGGAACAGCCCACGGCAGCAAGAATTGCCGAATTATCTTCAGAAATTAAGACGGCAGGAGTGCCAACAATTTTTGCCGAAACTACAACTAATCCGAAGTTGATGGAGACTGTGGCGAGGGAGGCAAATGTCGAAATTTCCGACAAGGAACTTTACAGCGACGAGTTAGGCGGCCCTGGCACAGGTGCTGATACATATCAGGGAATGCTGAAAACTAATACTTGCGCGATTATTTCTGGCCTCGGTGGCAATTGTACTTCCTTTGCAGGAGAAACTGCACCAACTCCCAAACCATAGACTTTCTAAAGTTCCCCTACTAGCAAGCATCTTAAGCTGTTCGACATCTAAACTGCATTAACTAAGTTACCTTTATTTTTTATTTTTCGGTCCCATTTTATAATTAGTCCTCCTTCATTTAAAAGTTTATGTAACAGTGCTTCTAGTTTTTCAAGGGATTCAAATAATC